>JAYUFH010000076.1:0-18008 GCA_043738765.1 Pseudomonadota bacterium
CCTCAACGGCGGCGCAGCCGCCCAGAACGATCAAGTCAGCAAGCGAGACCTTCTTAGCGCCCGACTGCGCGCTGTTGAAGGCCTTCTGCGTCGCTTCCAGGGTCTGCAGCACCTTCGCCAATTCGGCTGGTTGATTCACTGCCCAATTCTTCTGCGGCGCAAGACGAATGCGCGCCCCATTCGCCCCGCCACGCTTGTCGCTGCCGCGGAACGTTGCCGCCGACGCCCAGGCCGTGGTGACCAATTGGGAGATGGAAAGTCCGGATGCTAAGATCCTGGCCTTCAGGGTGGCAATGTCCTGCGCGTCGATCAATTTGTGATCGACTGAGGGAATGGGGTCCTGCCACAGCAGCTGCTCCCTGGGAACAAGCGGGCCAAGATAACGGGACCGGGGACCCATATCGCGGTGCATCAGTTTGAACCACGCCCGTGCGAATGCGTCCGCGAACTGATCCGGATGCTCGTAGAAGCGCCTCGATATTTTTTCGTAGACCGGGTCGAATCGCAACGCAAGATCGGTGGTCAGCATGGCCGGCGCGTGACGCTTCGACGGATCGTGGGCATCCGGCACTGTAGCGGCGCCCGCGCCACCCTTTGGCTGCCACTGGTGCGCACCGGCCGGGCTCTTCGTCAACTCCCATTCGTAGCCGAACAGGTTCGAAAAGTAGTTGTTGCTCCACTTGGTTGGCGTGCTGGTCCAGGTGACTTCCAGGCCGCTGCTGATCGTGTCACCACCCTTGCCGCTGCCAAAGCTGCTCTTCCAGCCCAGGCCTTGCTCCTCGATGCCGGCAGCTTCCGGCACAGGCCCTACCAGTGCCGCATCGCCAGCACCGTGTGTCTTGCCGAAGGTGTGACCGCCAGCGATCAGCGCCACCGTCTCTTCGTCGTTCATCGCCATGCGCGCGAAGGTCTCGCGGATATCGCGCGCCGCGGCGAGCGGATCCGGGTTGCCGTTCGGACCTTCCGGATTGACGTAAATCAGGCCCATCTGCACGGCAGCGAGCGGATTTTCGAGATCCCGTTCGCCGGAGTAGCGCTTGTCATCCAGCCAGGTGCTCTCAGAGCCCCAGTAGATGTCTGCTTCCGGTTCCCAGATGTCCTCACGCCCGCCGGCAAAACCGAAGGTCTTGAATCCCATCGATTCCAGAGCGACGTTGCCAGCGAGGATCTTCAGGTCTGCCCATGAAATTTTCCGGCCATACTTCTGCTTGATTGGCCAAAGCAGCCTGCGCGCCTTGTCAAGGTTGACGTTGTCCGGCCAGCTGTTCAGGGGAGCAAAGCGCTGGCTGCCGTTCCCTGCGCCGCCGCGACCGTCGCCGATGCGATACGTGCCGGCGCTGTGCCATGCCATGCGAATGAATAAGGGCCCGTAGTGGCCGAAGTCCGCCGGCCACCAGTCCTGTGAATCGGTCATCAAGGCATGGAGATCCTTGACGACGGCATTCAGGTCGAGGCTCTTGTACTCCTGCGCGTAGTTGAACTCTTCGCCCATGGGGTTGGACCTGGAGGAGTGCTGATGCAGGATGTTCAGCTTCAGCTGATTGGGCCACCAGCCCGCGTTTGATGGCGCTCCAGCTACCGTGTGTTTGCGCGCGTCGCCCGAGAACGGGCATTTACTTTCGCTTTCCATGTTCACTCCGATTGAGTTCTGTAGTTTCTTACCGTGGGGCGTCAAACTAACGCCAAGACATCGATAAATCAAATCAATCTTATTAATGCGATTGATCGAGAAAATCTATCGAAGCAACCTTGGGCCGGATTCGGCAAACGGCAGCTTTCCCCAGAACCGCCAATTCAAAAGCCTGATTGGGTATTCAAAGAAAAGTTCTGCGCCATGATTTGTGCGCTGGCTGCTATTGGCCGAGCATTCTTGGCTCCTGGGTGCCCGCGTGTGCGCGCCTGTGCAGATCCGCCTGGGTATGACGGGCAGGTGTTGAACAATCCTCAAGGAGACGAAGTTGTGCTGATGCCGGTCAGTGGCAGCGATCAGTGTAGCCATGGATCGAGGCGATGGAAGAACGTCAATCCTGGCACTTGGTGGCCCTTTCGGGGCGGGGAAGTCCCTTACATTCGTCAAGTGCCCTTGCGGTGTGCCTGGCGTAGACTGCGTCCATGAGTTCCACCATTTTCAGAGACGGGAGCTTTCGATTTTACCTTTCTCCCGTGAAAGGCCGCGAAGGCACGTTCATGGGCCGTGCCCGGACGGTGAGGCAAAGTTCTGGCTTGAGCCTGTCCTCGCTGCGGCGCAGAGTCACGGCCTAAGTGAACAGCAATTGCGCTCTGCCAAATCATCAATAGAGGCACATGCGGGTGAAATCCGCAGCGCTTGGCAAAAACACTTCGGGGCTGAAGCCCTCAATGTTTCCCCGCACGGCTTCTGGCTGTTGATGGCGGCTGCGGAGCTGTTCATCCCATTCGACCAGTTTCCCTGGTTTCGGAATGCCACGCTTGCCCAGATCTCAAAGGTTGATCGGCCGTCGCCGAACCACCTCTACTGGCCTGATTTGGATGTTGACCCGACAGTTGAGTCCATTCGCCATCCGCAGCAGGTCCCGCTCGTTTCCGGTGCGGGCACCTAACAACCGAGGCGAGCGTACGCGTGACAGATATACTACCAAGCTCAAGCGTGGCGGCCCGCGGCGCCCATGCGGAGCGTTAAGGCCCGCACACCATGGCGACTTCCGGCGGTTGGTTTTTCTGGGCGGTGCTGTCAGCAGGCTTCGCTGCGCTCACTGCGATCTTCGCCAAGGTTGGCATTCAGGGCGTGAACTCCGACCTTGCCACACTGGTACGAACAGTCATCATCGTGTTTGTGCTGGGCGGGTTCGTCTGGTTCGCAGGCAAGTGGAGCAATCCGCTTGAGCTGCCCGGAAAAACGTGGTTGTTTCTTGGGTTGTCCGCGTTTGCTACGGGTGCGTCCTGGGTCTGCTATTTTCGTGCGCTTCAGCTGGGTAGGGCATCGCAGGTGGCGCCTGTAGACAAGTTCAGTCTGGTGTTAGTGGCCGTTTTCGCCTACCTATTTCTGGGTGAGCGTCCAGCTCCGCGTGAGTGGCTGGGCATCGCGATGGTGGCAGCAGGTGTGCTGGTGCTTGCGTTGAAGCGCTAGCCGCGAGGTGGAGCCTCACTCATGCACGAAGCGTTCGCGTGAACCATAGAGCGCCATCACGATACGGCTTCGCGCGCGGCGCTCAGGTGGAGAGTCCGGTGCAAGGAATCTGGAGGAGAATATGCCTACCCGAGTGAAAGCGCCAACGTGGCTTGGGGACGTTGAGCAGCATGACTATACGGCGGCGGTGTCGTACCTCAGTCTGATTTATCCTGCCAAAGAGGCCCTCTGCCTTGCGGTTCGGCTGCGGCGCACGGCTCTTGTACAGTTCAAGGCCAAGGACATCTTTCGTGCTTCCGGCCTCTCGTTACTGGGTGTCAGCAATTCGCACGTTGAGCGGGACGGACGGAAAATCAAGAAGGGAGTCGCGCTGTCGCCGCTCCTGCTGGTGCGGGACACTGCGGGACGAACAGTCATCATTGCAGACGGGTATCACAGGCTCTGCGCCGTCTATCAGTTTGACGAAGACGCGATGATTCCGTGCAAGATTGCATGAACCCATCGCACTCGTGTCGGCGTGGAGGCGAGTCCGGGCATTTGGGTGGTGAAAAACAAGAAGCCCTGCCGGGCCGTCAATAATGTTTTGTAAGAGATCCAGATCGTAATGTTATTGAGTTTAACCAAGCTGAGCAATCGTCTATGCCTGAGATAGCGCCGAAGTCGCTCAGTATTCGGCGCCGGTCAGGTTAACCTCAATGAGCGTCTCACATCAAACCTGGAAGGCGAGTTCGTCGTCTTTCTCATTGGCATGCGCGTCAACAACCTGCTGAAGGTGCACAAGTGGCTACCGGTCGCGCGCGCAATGCCGAGAATGATCAAGGAGCTCTATCGTCAGCCGGAGCTTGGGTTCATCCATTCCGAAATGTGGTTCTCCCGTACGATCATCCTGGTGCAGTACTGGCGCTCAATGGATCAATTGCTGGCGTATGCGAAAAGCAAGAATGCGGAGCACCTGCCTGCGTGGCATGCCTTCAACAGGTCTGTCGGCACGGACGGCGCGGTTGGAATCTGGCACGAGCCATACTCGGTCTCGCCAGGAACCTACGAGTACGTGTATGTCAACATGCCGCCGTTCGGTCTTGGGAGGGCCGGCACGTTGCAACCCGCCTCTGGCGGGAAGCAATCCGCAGCCGGCAGGTTGGACGCTGGTCAGCGGGATGCCCTCGGCAGTCGCTGAATTGAAACGCCAGAAACTCCTGCGAGCGATTTGGCCCATTGCGTTTGCTTGTGGCACCACGCTAGGTGCGTGTTCCTCGGGCGCTCCGGATCGACTCGGTTCTACCGATGCGGCCAGGTGGCTCCAGAAAGCGTGTGGAGTCTCCCTGAGTGCGCCGCCCGTCCTGAAGGAGGGTAAGTTGATGCATTCCTCGGCTCCGCAGGGGAGGGCGACCTCGGTGGATGGGATAGTCGTGCTGCCGGAGGCGGAAGTGCCGAAAGTTCTCGACACACTTCGACGGGAGGCGGGGTTGAACCTGCGCGGTGCGTCGGATACGCGCTATAGCTATCAGTCACCAGACGGGCGGCCCCAGGAGCGGGAATGTGAGCTGGACACGAGTACACGACAACTCTATTTTCATTATGCTGAGTAAGTGGGGCGCTTTCGAACGCTTCACACGTTGCGCCGCCGCCCGGTGTACGGTTCAAGGTGCTGGTCTATCTCGGGGGTTTGGACCTTCTGCCGGAGGTAGCCTGGTGTAGGTAGATATGCCGACCATTGCGCAATGTCCTGTGCCTGAGGATTCACTGCTCAGAACCTATCGTGGCGGGAAGCACCCAGAGCGGTGGGGTCACTACGGAGATTGCTTCTCGGTTTCCGTGGATCGGGCGGTGACGCTGGGCGAGTTTGTGTTGAGGTTCTACACCTCACCCGTGTTGCGGATAGAGCGGCTGATCTTGCGGGTCCTGGCAGGGGCGGCGTCGACGGATGGGGAGGCCCGAGAGCTCGCCGAAGGGCGGCTGGAGACGTTTGCGGTGTGGACGGTGGGGGCGCGCATGGTAGATCAACTGTTGATGTGCGATCGATATGGCAAGACGCGTTCGTGGTTCCGGGTCGTGCCGCTCGCTGCGGGCGGGACCGTGCTGCTGGGGCTTCACAGGCTGTATTCGCGAGCGCTGCTCAAAGTGGCAGCACGACGCTGTGGGGATACAAAGTGCTGAAGTTCGGTGTACTCCTGCTTGGCGTGTACGTCCTGCTGTGCGTGTTTGTCTACGTGCGACAGCGCTCGTTCATCTACTACCCGACGCCTGTGGTCGTGAGTCCCGTGGGCCAGACGGTGTCGTTGCCGGTGTCGGGCGCGGTGCTGCAATTGTGGGTGGTGCGAGGTCCGGGATCGTCGGCGGTCCTCTACTTCGGGGGGAACGCGGAGCCGGTGGCGAGCAGTGCCGAGACGCTCAGTCGCGCAGCACCGGATCGGACCTGGGTGTTTGTGAATTATCGCGGGTATGCGGGGAGCACTGGGGCGCCGAGCGAGGCGGCGCTGGTGGTGGATGCGCTGGCGGCCTTCGACTGGTTGCAGCTGGATCATGCCGACATCGCGGTCATCGGGCGAAGCCTGGGGAGTGGGGTGGCCGTACAGCTGGCCGCTTCGCGCCCCGTCAGTCGCCTGCTGCTGGTCACTCCTTTCGAAAGTCTCGTGAGCGTGGGGCGCGATGCGCTGCCGTGGTTGCCGGTGTCGTGGCTATTGAAGGATCGGTTCGAATCGGTGAAGTACGCTCCAAGAGTGTCCTGTCGGACGCGAGTGCTGATTGCGGGGCAGGATGACGTGGTGGGGCCGGCGCACGCACGGCGATTGGTGGAGGCGTTCACGCCGGGTGTGGCGAGCGCCGTCGAGGTGCCTGGCGCGGGGCACAACACCATCCAATTGTGGCCAAAGTATGAGGCGACGATTGGTGAATTCATAAATTTGGAAACATGAGCGGCAAGTCAGGTCTTAAGTCGATGGGTGGGCAACCTTCGGCGAGTGCGCAAATCGATCGTAATCTCCGCCACTCGGGGCGCCAGTGGCCGCCTACCGGATGTCAATCCAGCTCAACGTGACAAGTTGGTGCTGCTTGAGAGGTGTGCTACATTTGTGCCTTAGCGACTTTGCAGGAGGTCTGACTATGGCCGCTACCACAACCATTCGACTGCCTCCCAAGCTTCGCGCGCGGCTGGGGTCATTGGCCAAGCAAACCGGTCGATCCGCCCATAGCCTGATCGTCGAGGCGGTCGAACGGCACGCCCATTATGAAGAACAGAGGCGCAGTCTCATGAAAGAAGCTTTGGCTGCCGATGCCGACATCGAGAGGACGGGTGAGGTCTATCGGGCGGAAGATGTCCATGCCTGGATGAAGCGACTGGCGGTCAGTGACTCCGCCGATCGACCCAAGCCGTGGCGCAGGTAGTCTATTCCGCGCGGTCGCTGGAGCACATTGAGCGAGCGTTCCAGTTCCTGCGCGACAAGAACCCCGCGGCGGCCCTGAACGCCGTGGATGCGATTCAATCTGCGGTCCAGCACCTGGCCGCACACCCGTTGGTGGGCCGACGCATTGAAGGTGAATTGCGCGAACTGATTATTTCCTATGGTCAGACGGGCTATATGGCCCTGTATCGTTTCGTGGTGGCGTCTGATGAAGCGCGGATTCTGGCCATTCGTCACCAGCGGGAAGTGGGGTTCTTGCCGTAGGGCGCTCGGTGCCGAATCACTGCGAGAGTGGTTTGGCGAGCGTGAGAGGTCTGCGTTGCATTCAGTGTGGACCACGATGGCCCAACGGGCCTGCAGCGGCAGAATGGGTATGCATTGAAGGATGGTAGCGAGGACCCAGAAGCGAAGGCACAACGACGCTTTTTCCTGAGCGTGGACGGGCGAGCCCATGGATGGGCGAATCGCCCGACCCATAGGACAAAACCTCGGCCCATGGAATCGGATTTGCCTACAGTCGCTCTGCGCCTGGGAGTCGCGCGAGACCTTTGTCAAAAGTGCCGAGTGGCAGGTGGCCCGCTTTACGGGCAACCTCCAGGACCAGGCAGTCCGAGAATCCCAACGACGGTCGCGCGCGGTAGCGATTCAGCGCCAAGGCAACGATATCCGAGTCCTGGATGGTCAGCTGCGCGTGGTTGAGCAGCATGTCGATGGCCGTGGCGATGCGCGTCGATGCAAGCTCCAGTACGGCATCGAGCACCCACATGGTTTCGACCAGCACGATCTGTGATACCCAGGCGCCCTGGGCGATAAACGCCTCTGCGGCTCTCACCTGCGCTTCGTCGTCGCGTGCGATCAGTCGGACGAGCACATTGGTATCAACGGCTCGCATGACGCTTGCGAATAGCTGCCCTGATGGCCTGTTTGACGTCTATCTTTCGTGGCTTGCCCGCATTGCCGGTGGGGAACAGCGCCGCATGAATATCAGTCGATGTGTATCGGCCCGTGCGTCGCACCCGATACTCGCCATCGCGCTCTTCCCATTCCAGGATAGAGCCGGGACCAATGGCCAGTTTGCGCCGAACCTCGGCGGGCACTGAAATCTGGCCCTGTGTAGTGACTTTAGAGATTGTAGCCATGCCGTTACATTACCATGGTAATGTAACCCTGTCAAATGAGGTCGGGCCGCCCCTGAATCAGGGATGATTAACGCCGCCAGTCGCTGCGCGGTGGTGCGGATGCGCTCCCGGGAATCACGAAGCGTGTTTCTTGTGCCGCCGCAGGAGCGGATGTAGTCAATGGACAGCCGGGTGCTGGTATTCATTCGCAACTGCCTACTAAGTTCCAATAAATGGAACGTCAACTTCCATTATTGGGAACAATGAGATATCATCGACCACGATGATCGTCATTGGTACAGACGTCGTTGAGGCCTACTGGGGGTCGCGGATTGGGCACAAAGGCATCAAGGCTGCCCGGGCACAGTATCAGGCGTGGTTGGCCATCGCCGAGTCTGCACAATGGAGGACACCGGAAGACGTAAAGAAGTCGCATCCGAAGTCCAGCATTCTGAAGGGTGGACGGGTCGTGTTTAACATCAAGGCCAATGACTACCGATTGGTGGCACTGGTGCAATTCAAGGACGGTGTATTGACGATCCGCTTTTTTGGATCCCATGAAGAATACGACAGCGTTGATGCGGAGAGCGTGTAATGAAAGCGACATTGATTGTGATTCAAAACGATTCCGATCACGCAGCGGCCAAGAAGCTGATCGAGAAACTGATGGATTCGAAGGTTGCGCACGACAGGGCGCGAATGGTAGCTCAGGCGCGACTGGTGGAGGCCTACGAGCGTGCGCGCTGGCAACGGTTGCCACCGACACTGCCGAATCTTTTGATTTACCTGATGGATCAGCATGGCCTTGCGCGTGCCGACCTTGTGCCGCTCCTGGGAACCGCCAGCCGAGTCAGCGAGGTACTGTCTGGCAAGCGTGAATTGAGCATGTCCATGGTCTGTCGGCTGCGGGACCGCTTTCGCATCTCGGCGGATCTGCTGGTTGCGCGTAGCCGCGTACGCCGCCAGGCGGCCTGACGACACTCCGAGGATTTAACGGAATCAGACGCGCTTAGGCAGTCCCGTCCGGAACGACGATGGCTGTCAAGCGTTGTGCCGCGATAGGAGCGAATCTAATCGATCGATTGTTGGGTGTCGGCGAGTTGCAGTTGCTCGCACAGCAGGTAGGTTGCAGCCTCGGCTTCCATTTCTCGGCTGGTGAGGTCGGGCAGCGTACCTTCGAAGTGCAACAGGGTGTGCGTGGTCTCATGGACGAGGGTGGCGAATTCGATATGGGGTTCGAGGCCGGCGGCGCAGGTGATGGTTTTACCGTCGGTCTTGCCGAAGTAACCGGGTGCCAGTGGCTCGTAGACCAGCTTGATCGGCGCGGCTGCGAGGAATGCCTTTAGGGAGTCGAGGCAGGCCAAGCGAGGGGTCTAGTGGATTGAAATACGAAGCAGGAGGGGCTTGGGGAGTGCGGAGTCGAGGAGAACATCCGCGTTCCCGCGTCTTGAAGTGCCTACCCATTGGGCATAACATCCGAGCGGTGTGATCTCAACCCAACGTGGAGGTTTCACAATGGCGCGAGTACTGACCAAGCTCATGCAACGTGCCACCGTGGCGAGTGCGGTCCCGCAGATCGATGAAGACGCACTACCCGAGCCCAGCACGCCTACCCTGATGACGCCCATCGACGCCGAACAGCGGCGGAAGATGATTGCGGACGCGGCTTATTTTCGATCTCTCAGTCATGCCAGTTGCGCAGTCGAGAACTGGTTGGTGGCTGAGCAGGAGGTGGATGCCAAGGTCATGGCGACGAGTTCCCAGTAACTGCGTTCTAGAGGCTCAATCGCTGGTGTGCAGCGATCGGTCGCCGCTTCCCGGTATCGGCCTCTAACGAGAAATGTCCTGCCTATGCCGCAATAGGCGTGGGTGTGGTGTACGTTCAATTCTTCGCGGATGGCCTGAACACCCGCCCGCGTTAGCGCCACTCACGGTGGTGTGCTCGTTGAAGGAGTCTTACGGGTATCCTCACCCAGCACCGCTGGGTGCCGTACTAACTTCGGCACACGTCGTACGAGGGTGTGTTGTTCGTAGGCAAAAGCCAGTTTCAGCAGTCGTGCCTCGTCCCACAGTCGTCCTACGAAAATCACCGAAAACGGTGTGCCGGACGGATAGTAGCCGGCAGGTACAGTAATCCCGGGGAAACCACCGATGTTGATCTGCGAGACCGTCGTGGAGTCGATAAAATCGGTACTGTGCAGAAGTGGTGCTTCGGCAACCGTCTGCGGTAGTACCATTGCATCGAGGTGGTGCCGATCCATCACGGCGTTGAACGTCGAAATGTAATGTTCCCGAGCCTCGAGGAAACCCCGTAGGTCTGGGGGCAGCGAAGGCGCGGCGAGAGAGGCGAGGAAGGCCGGTTGCTCACGCTCGTACGCCAATGTCCCCCCTTCGGCAAAGGGGTCCTGTCGCGCGATCGCTATCAGTTCGGTCAGCGAGTGGGCGGCCGCCGCCTTTCCGAGATGCGCCAGGTAGTTCTGCAGGTCGAAGGCAACCGACTCCTCCCCGCGTTGGTCGTACCGCCACGCTCCCGTTGGTCTGGCGATTGAGGCGAAATCCGAACCGAGAAACGGATCCGTCACGACAATGGCCCCTTGCCGCCTCAGTTCGGCAGCAGCGGCTCGGTACAGCTGATGGGTCTCACCCGACAGGGGGATCGCGAGCCAGCCGGGGCCATAGAGCCCGATGCGCTTGCCGCGGAGCGTCGCACCGGTGAGCCCTTCGGTATAGCCGCGCGAGGGCACATGCCCAATGGCGGCGACGGTCTTTGGATCCGCCGGTGTGTAGCCGGCGAGGGCGTCGAGCCCGTACGCGGCATCGCGGACGGTTCTCGCGATCGGACCTACCACGTCGCGCGTGCTGCCGCCGAGCGGCATTACGCCGGTGTTTGGGACCAAGCCGAACGTGGGCTTGATTCCAACCAGCGCCTGCCGGGCAGATGGATACTGAATTGATCCGCCGGTCTCCTCCCCGAGGCCAAGCACGGCGAAGCTTGCAGCGACCGCGGAGGCGGTACCGGCACTGCTACCGCCCGGGGCGCGTGTCGGGGCGGCGGCGTTATACGTTGGGCCGGCCCAGCTGTCGTTCGCGTTCTCGGCACTTGCGCTGAATACCGGCACGTTGGTCTTTCCAAGGATGACGGCGCCGGCTCGGCGCAGGCGTTCAACGACGGGAGAGTCGAACTCCGGAATCAAATCGACTCCGCCCGCGCGGCTGCTCAAGGGCGCCCACCCGGCCGTGGACGGAAGCCCCGCCATGTCCATCGTGTCCTTGACGACAACCGGCACTCCGGCCAACGGCCCAAGTGCCTCGCCTGCGGCGCGTCGGCGGTCCACGTCGTCGGCGTCGTTCAATGCGTTTGGATTCGGCGTAATGATGGCGTTGTAGCCCGGATTGTAGGTGGCGATTCGCGCGAGAAAGGCCTCGGCCAGCGCTCTCGCCGTGTAGCGGCGAGTGCGTAGGCCGTCCTGGGCGGAATCCACCGTCAACTCGACCACGTCGATTCGCTTAGGGCCTGCGCCTTTTGCCGATCGCGTGTACGTCGTCGCGGCGAGCAGCGTAGCGACGAGAAATGACGTCAACACACGTTTACTCATCATGAGGGGCGCTCGGCGCATGTAGCCATGTGGGGTGTGTGTCACGTGGTGTGAAAACGGGTGGGAAGTAGAGGGTCACGCCCGTGGCTGCCTTCAGGGCGCAGGCAGAGCGAACGCAAACAGCCCTGATCCGGCCGGAATCACTACGTATTGTTTGCCGTCGAGTGCAAAGGTGACGGCCGCCGAGTAGATGGCCGCGCCTAGCTGCACGTGCCACAGGTCACGACCTGTCATCGCATCCAAGGCGATAAAGTTCCCGTCCGAATCCCCGGCAAACACGAGTCCGCCCCCGGTCGACAGGGCACCGCCGTTGGGATTGGTGAAAAAGGGAAAGGACCACTTCTCCTGCCCGCTCAGGACATCGATCGCCTTGAGTGCCCCGCTCGGCCGCTGGTCCGGCTCGGGGACGTAGACGCTGCCCAGAAAGTCGTGTCCTGCCCGGTAGGGCTGCGGCGAACTCGAGAAGACGTCACACTCGTTCGAGGTCGCCACATACAGCAGCTGAGTCACGGGGCTGTAGGACGGCGAATACCAGTTTGTCAGTCCACCCGCTCCGGGGCAGACGCGCGTGCCGTCCGGGCCGGGCTTGAGGTCCGTATTGAGAACGGGCTTGCCCTTAGCGTCGATGGATGTGGCCCAGGTGACGTTACCGAAGGGTTTGGCCGACAGGAAGGTTCCGTCGACGCGATCGAGCACATACAGGAAGCCGTTGCGGTTGGCCTGGACCAGGAGCTTGCGTGGGCGGCCGTCCCACGTGGCGTCCAAGAGCACCGGTATCTGCGTGGCGTCATAGTCATACAGATCGTGCGGCGTGAACTGGTAGTGCCACTTCAGCTTGCCGGTGTCCGGATCGAGCGCGAGCATGGAATTGCTGTAGAGGTTGTCACCGCTGCGCTTGCCGCCGAAGTTGCTCGGGGACGGATTACCTGTCGGCCAGTACAGCAGATTAAGGTCGGGATCGTACGTGCCGGTGATCCAGGCTGGCGTGCCGCCCACTTTCCAGGTGTCGCCTGCCCATGTCTCGTGGCCGGGTTCACCCGGACCCGGGACGGTGCTGAAGCGCCACAGGCGCCGGCCCGTCGCCGCATCGTACGCGTCGATGAAACCCCGCACGCCGTATTCGCCACCCGAGACGCCGACGATCACGGCGTTCTTCACGACGAGCGGCGCCACAGTAAAAGTGTAGGCCTGGCGGTAGTCGGCGGCGGTCACGTCCCAGAGCAGATTTCCGGTCTTGGTATCAAGCGCAATGAGGTGGGCATCGAGCGTCGCCATGAACAGGCGGTCGCCGAGGATTGCGAAGCCGCGATTAACTCTGCCGCAGCACGGTTGTAACTTGTCCGGCAGGTTACGCTGATAGCGCCACAGCGTTCGTCCGGTGCGCGCGTCGAGCGCAAATGCGCGATTATTCTGCCCGGTCCCGTACAGGACGCCGTCGACCACGAGGGGCGTTGTCTCGAACTGGCCTAGATCGGACACCTGGAAGGCCCACTGCATCGTCAGCCGGGATACGTTGCTGGCATCGATTTGGCGCAGCGCGCTGTGCCGCCAACCCGAATAGCGGCCCGAGTATGTCAGCCAGTTCTGCGGCTCGTGGGCTGCCTCGAGAATGCGCTCGTAGGTAACCTGGGCATGGGCCGTAAACGTGGCCACGGCGAGCAGCAGAGGTAGGTAGGCAATCTTCTTCATTTGTTCTTCACCACTGCGCGGCGCTCCCGCCCCAGTGTCACGAGATAGGCCACCAGATCCTGCAGCTGCGGCGCGCTCAAGACACTCTCGGGGTAGGCCGGCATTAGGGACTTGCGCTCGTGGATGACCGCCTGGACGTCCTTCTTGAGGAAGAAGCGCAGGTTCTGATCCACGGTGAGTAGTTGAATGGAGAATGTGTCCTCGTTACGCGCTACGCCAACGACACGCTCGCCGTCAGCCGTCACGACCATCACGGAGTCGTACGGCAGCGGCAGTCCGTAGTGGTTGTTCGGGTCGAGCGGGCCGTCGGTGAGTTTCTTGTCCGGCTCGCGGATGGAATCGACGAGATACGTGACAGCGCGCGCGGCGCCGACGCCGGACAGGTCGGGCCCGAGCCGGCCGCCGCTGCCGTTGACCATGTGGCAGTTGGTGCAGCCAGCGGTAGATGCGAAGATCTGTTGGCCGCGCATGGGGTCGCCGGCGATGATCGGGTGCGCTGGTGGTGACAGCGATCGCAGGAACGCGATGATCGATCGGACTTCTGCATCTTCCAGCTCGTTGGCGGGCATATCGGTGCCGGGAACACCGTGGGTGATGGTGCGGAAAATCTCGGCATCGCTGCCCCCGTGCGCCCAGTTACCCAAGGTGAGATCCGGGCCGCGACCACCGCCCTGCGCGCCCAGGCCGTGGCATGGCGCGCAGTTCGCGTGGAACACCGAGCGGCCTTCGGCGATGTCATCTGCCGTGGCCGCGTGCGCCCCGCGTGCGTGATGCTCGGCCGCCGTCGTGGTCGGGGCGTGCCCGAGTAGGCCTACGACGAGCGCTGTTCGCAATAGCCTCGCGATGGGGGTGGGTACATCCTGCGCGGCCTGCACGGGTGACTACCTCTATTGATGATGCATCGCCGTAGGTTCGCCGGCACAGCGATGAATAGTACACATTTTCCGTGAACTTCTCAGTCGAGCCGAAATTGGGACGTCTGGCGCATGGGAGTCGTTGCATCGAAGCGAATTGAGCGAAGTGTTGGCGGATAGTTATGCCCGAGTCGCCGCCATGAGTCAGCGGCGATTGGTCGGTGATTGACCTGGAGCGGCCGGACGCGAACGCACGCTTCAGGGCGGATCGGCTCTCGGTTCTGGCGACGCGGGTAATTGATGTCAGCGATGTGGTGCTAATTGATCGTCACACTGAAATCCCGTTCGGCCACTTGAGTGGGCACGGAATCGTCGATGACATCTATCGCGACGAGGTATGTTCCCGCGGTGTTTGGGGTCCCGGATAGAACACCGGTGCTGCTGACTGAGAGGCCTGGCGGCAGCCCGGTTCCCACCCAAATGTACGGGGTGAGGCCGCCCGCTGCCGACACCGTCTGGGCGTACGCAGCACCGAGCTTTCCATACGCCAGCGATCCTGTTGTGATCGACACGGGCGGGGCACTGCCGATGGCCTGGGCGGATGCCGCGGGCCAGAGCGTGTCGGAGCCCGGAAACTGAGCCCACAACTCATAGTCGACGGTCGGCGCCAGGCCGAGAGTAAGCGCGAAGCTCCCATCGATTGCGGTCGACACGGTGCCGAGCGCCTCCGGCTGGGGCTGGAGTGGGATGGACTCACGCGTGAATTCGACCTGGCTGGCGTTCTGGAAGACCATGATGGCGCAACCATTACCCTTCGAGCCGATCGGAATCATGGCGTCGACACTGAAGGTGTAAGCCGCTCCGGCGGCGGTGAATGCGAGGGGAAAATGGTTCATATTCAGTGACCCGGCACCCGAGGTCGCCACGTGCAATGTCGCATTGCTCACCTGGATGAGGTCGGTCTGTCCTCCCCAGCCCCAGTCCGCAAGCTGGTTGACAAAATCCGCGCTGATCGTTCCAGCCGGCCCCGCGTTCATCGTAAGGCGGGTGACGTAGAAATCGGCGGGGTTCGGCCACGAACATTCATCATTTATTCGGATACCAAAGGTGATGTACTGGGTGCCTGCCGGTACCGTGCCGGTCCGTGTGAAGGTAATCGACTGCCCCGTGCCGGATCGCGGCACCGCAGTCACGGACAGGGGCGCATTCGCGACCGGGCTGCCATCGACTGACTTGGACAGGCCTCCCTGGATCGTGGCCGCGGTGGTCGTGGAGGCAAGCGTTGTGCGATCACGGAAGTAGCGATTGATCAGGTGCGTGAATGTGGTGGGATCGGTTTCCGGGAGGACGTGCTTCGGATACGATTGCCACGACTGGAAGACCACCTGGTCTGGGGTGGTACCGCCCTGGGTCTCATAGCCGGTGAAGTAGTCTTCCACGATGTTGCTCCATTCGGCATCGCTCGCGGAAGGGAAGATCCCTGTGTAGAGCATGCCGAATGCGATGTGTCGATGCTGCAGGCTGCGGCGCACTGCCTCGACGCTTGGACGCCAGTCGGCGCCGGCGTCGACATCGCAGTGGAAGAACGCGAACGGGGCACCAGAGGCCTTCTCCCAGGCATCCCACCAGGCCTGATAACGGTCCAGCCAGTCGGGTGCGCTGGCCCAGGCTGGTGCGCCGAAAACGTACGGCACCACTTCGATGTCACCGACGGAAACGTCTGGAAATATGGTCCTCAGGATCGCGACGTGGCGAGTCGCATCCTGGGCGATTTGATCGGCCGTCCAGTGGCAGGGCGTTACATGGGTCGCATCGCTGCTTAACGATCCGAAGTCAAACGGCTCATCGAATGCGACGTATTGCAGGCTCCCGCCATGATCGCGGATCGCTGTCGCATAATGCAGCGCCGGGCCGCCATCAAAACCTTCACCGCCGCCGCAACCATTGGGCTCAAGTGGCCCCCACTCCAGCGCCAGCGCGATGTGGCGGCGTTTCAGATCCTGGAACATCCTGGTGAGATCGGCGTCCGACAGCGTATCGAGCACGTAGGTATAAAGTTTCAGTACCTGAATATGTGAGGCCGCCGTGGACCAGGGTGCCGTTGGACTGAATAGATCGAGAAAGTCCACCGACCCGTAGGTCGGATCGTTGGTGTTGGGCCGCGGCGCGAACCAATGCGTCGGCGGCGCGTACACGGCAACACTGGTGTGCATCTGCGTCGAGCCGGTCTGGTTGCTGGCGGTTAGCACGTAATCGGTGTCGGCGACTGGCTTGATCGCAACGCTATCACCGGTGACCGCACCGATGCCGCCAATGCTGAGTCCCGTCGCCCCGCTGACGGTCCACTTGAGCGTGGTGCCCTGGCCAGTGCTCACCCACGACGGCTGCGCGGCGAAGCTCACGATCACCGGGAGGGGGCTGGGTTGTGGTGGAGGCGAAGAGGAACCGCCACCGCAACCGCCAAGGGAAAGGGCAAACAGCGTGACCAGAGCGGCAGTGATGTGCGTTTTCATTGTTGCCTCTTCTCGCAAATCATAGGCGGATTATCCGGCTGCGTACCGGGCTACGCCAGAAGGCGGCGTTTAGGCCCTTCCAAGCCCTGCTTATATGCGGATAGGTATTTGAGTGACCTTCGAAGAGCCACCGTTAACGGCGGCTAGTCGCGACTGGCCGCATGGCGGTGGCGAGTGTCGGCTCTTGGGAAGGCTAACGAAGCGTTCGATTATTCGTCCGCAAGTTCATTTGCGCATGTTTTCGTCTAGAAATGCGAACACGTCGGGCTCCCAGATATTCACTCCGAGATGAAGAAAGTCGTGTCCCTCATCCACAGTGTTGCCGATGGGCGGATAGATCTTCAATCGATGCGCTTTGCCAATCGCTTCACGGCGCGCGTCCAGCACCTTGCCTGACGAAAGGGAGTAGTCATTGTCGGCATGAACGAAGAAAACCGGCGCTGCGACGTTGTCAATGGCGGTAGTAAGCCGCGATCGTAACTCCGGGGAACGATCAAAGCTATAACCGGCTCCGGAGAAGATTACGATTGCTCGCAAGCTCGGCTCGCGCTCGGCCAATAGCACCGTGAGCGAACCTCCAAACGAATGGCCAACCGCGGCGACATCTCCCGCATTGACGTAAGGGAGTGCTCGGAGGAATTTAAGTGCGGCCCGGGCGTCGCCCATCTCTCGACCTTCCAGCAACTGCAACTGAAGCGCGTTGCGCGCTTGTTGGCCGTGTGCGGCAAATTCGCTGTTCATCAGGTCCACGGCGTTAACCCCTTGATCAGTGGAAGGTCCAACGCCGCGCCTGAACAGATAAAGGAATACATAACCATGACGAACAAAAGCCGGACCGAGCTTTTCGGCATTGTGCTCGTACGGTCCGAGCCGTTTCAGGTCATCAGGGGTGCGGCCACTGCCGTGGTTCAGCAGGATGGCGGGGAATGGACCGCGGCCCTGCGGGCGCCAAAGCATCGCGTGTAGGGTTGCCGGGCCACTGCGGATGAAGACCGACTCAGGTTCGCGAGAGGTCTGGCCCCAGGCCGTCGCGAACGAGAGCGTTAGAACGAGCGGCGCCAAGACGAACACGAGAGGTTTTCTCATTCGGCACTCCTTAGTCTCTGGATAGCACAGGCAGCCGAAGGCAGTCCAGTGGCGCTTCGACCTGCACTGACAGAGGATGTAAGGCGCCCTGGGTATTTTGAGCAGCTGCAGACGCCGAGATTCGGCCCGCAACTCGCGAATGGTGTCTCTGGAATACCCGCATTCAGTCGTCGAGTGCGCAGATTGGGCCTGAGTCAAGGCGCGTATTCAGCGGCCCGCCTGGCGGCGGTTAACAAACGGCGATGCCGTTTGTTTTGGTGCTGACGCACCTGAAGAGTGGTTGGGCGGTGTAGATGTGTTGTTCAGTCTCCGAATTGGCATAGGATGTGCCAACGGGCTGCGCCGCTCGCCCCGCAGAAACCAACAGCGATCGAAGGTCTCGCCGGAGGGTAAGGTCGTGAATCAGATGAGAACATTCCTCGCCTTCATCCTGTTGGGCGGTATCGCGGCTGCGCCAGCTACAGCACGCGAGATGGCCATGCGCGTGTTTGAGATCAATGATCATGTGCTGGCGTACTATGACGGTCGGCCGCCGGAACCTAAGGTGCATCCGGGCGCGGAGGATTGGACGGAGACGGGGGCGTACAACGTAGGCGTGTGCACCTACGTCATTCACCAGGGGCACGATGCGCTGGTCTATGACAC
>JAYUFH010000077.1:0-6768 GCA_043738765.1 Pseudomonadota bacterium
ACCTCGTCCGGGTGACGTACCGTCATAATGTTCATGCCATAGGTGCCGGAATCCGCCTTGACGATCACAAACGGGTCGCTGGTGATACCGTAGGCACGGTACTTGGCGGCGACTTCATCCAGCACCGCGCTGACGTTGGTCACCAGGCAGTCTTCGCCGGCGCGCTTCTGGAAATCGATTTCGCCGCATTTGCGGAACACCGGATCGATCAGCCACGGGTCGATATCGATCAGCTTCGCAAAATCCTGTACGGCCTGGTGGTAGTGGCCGAAGTGAGTGGATTTCAGCCGGTTGAACCAGCCCATGGCCAGGGGTGGCAACACCGGCTGTTTCAGGTTCATCAGCAGCGGCGGGCAACCACCCGAGAGGTCGTTGTTCAGGAGGATCATGCAAGGCAGATAGCCTGGCAAGGTCAGTTTATCGCCCTCCCGCACCAGCGGCTCGAGCACCAGCTTGCGCCCCGAGGGCAAATCGATGGTCGTTGGTTCGACGATTTCCGGCAGCATCGAGCCCACGCGCACATGGTAGCCGGCCTTTTCCAGAATGTTGGTCAGGGCGTTGAGATTTTCCAGATAAAACAGGTTGCGCGTGTGACTTTCCGCGATGACCAGGATGCGGGCGGCCTTGGGGCAGAGTCGTTCCGCCGCCGCTTGCACCGCCTGCACGCACAGCGGCAGGAAGGCCGGATTAAGGTTATTGAACCCGCCGGGGAAGAGATTGGTATCCACCGGCGCGAGCTTGAAGCCGGCGTTGCGCAGGTCAACGGAGGCATAGAAAGGCGGTGGTGTCTTCAACCACTGACCTCTGAACCAGTGCTCGATGTCCGGTTGGCGTTGCAGCAGATGTTCCTCAATCTGCTGCAACGGACCCGTCAGGGCCGTGGTCAGGTGGGGGACGGCATGCAGGTGCTCTATAGACATGGTTGGGTTCCCTTAAGCGAGGCTGGATGGTAACTCATCCAGGGCGGCTATAGAATGTCTCTTTCCCGACCTCAGAGGTGCTGGCACGCTTCATGCTTGCAATCCCTGCGTTGGAACACCCATCGCAGAGCGCCGGAACACCCGCGCGGACTGGATCACGACAGAGGTCGGCCGTTGTATCGTGTTGCTCGCGAGGCTAGCTTTAGTGCGCACTGTGTTATCGATCATATTGATGATTTCTTAAGAGGCGCACTGACCAGGCAATAAAACTGGCTGCAAAACATAGAATTTAGTGATATTTTGTGCTAGTAAATCATTATCCTAGGAAAATAAGTGGAGAAAGTACATTTACTAGTGGGCGCGTGCCGGAATAAGCAACTAGAATTACTGGGAAGCACTAACCGACTGGGGTGGACGTTTTGAGTATCAAGGTCATGATCATCGACGACAGCAACACGATACGTCGCACCGCCGAGGCGCTTTTGAAAAAGGCCGGGTATGACGTATTTACCGCGTCAGACGGCTTCGAGGCGATGTCGGTTATCACCGATCAGCGACCGGACATTATTTTTGTCGACATTATGATGCCGCGTCTGGACGGCTATCAGACCTGTCAGCTCATTAAGAACAACAAAACATTCAGGGATACGCCGGTGATTATGTTATCGAGCAAGGACGGTTTGTTCGATCGGGCACGCGGCCGGATCGCCGGATCCCAGGAACACATCAATAAGCCGTTCACGCAGGAAGAGCTGATCGAAGTAATCAATAAATACGTACACGTACATTGATGCGATGGGTGTACCGAACGTGGGTACGTACCATTTAATTTAATCCAGTAGCAGCAAGGCTTTTAGAGAAGAGGGAACACGGAAATGGCGATTAAAAAAGTATTGGTGGTGGACGATTCCCCGACAGAGATACATGTCTTGAGCGAAATGCTCAAGAAGAACGGATTTAGCGTCACGACAGCGTCCAACGGCGAAGAAGCGATTGCCAAATCAAAGTCGGATAAGCCCGATCTTATCCTGATGGATGTGGTGATGCCCGGCATGAGCGGGTTCGAGACCACGCGCGCCATCACCAAGAATCCGGACACAGCGAACATCCCGGTCATTATCTGCACTACCAAGGGCCAGGAGACGGACAAGGCCTGGGGCCTGCGCCAGGGCGCGAAGGACTACATCGTCAAGCCCGTGACCGAGAAAGTGTTAATGGCCAAGATACAGGCCCTCTAAAAATGATTGAAGATTAATCCAAGCATGGCGAAATCCAGACTTGATCCCCTAAGCCTGCTGCATCACATGCAGCAGCAGAGCCGCAGCCACTCCCCGGGTTTGCCCGAGCAGGTGCAGCTGGCGACGTTGTGGTCGGGTCTTGGGTTCCGCTTGGCGGATATGCAGTTTGTCACACCCCTCGACCAGATCTCGGAGGTGTTGCATTGCCCGAACATGACTCCGGTGCCAGGCACGAAATCCTGGCTCAAGGGCATCGCCAATGTGCGCGGCACGCTCTACACCATCGTCGATCTCGCCGAATACTTCGGCAAGGTGCCGGTCGAGCCGGACGAGCAAGCCAGGCTGTTGATTATGAATATCGCCGGGCTGAACACGGCGCTGATGGTGAATGAAGTGCTGGGCCTGCGCCATTTCGATGAAGAAATGGAGAGGCACGATGTCACCAAGGTGGACGATCCGGCGATGACGCATGCCCGGGGCGCATTTTTGCGCGACGATGTTTTGTGGGGCGTGTTCGACATGCACTCCTTGGCGGGAAGCGATGTGTTTATGCACGTGGCGTCCTAAAGGTGTGTCGGCCGGGCCAGCAGCGGTTACAGGAACAGATGATGTTACACGGCAGTACATGGGTGTTATCAGCCGGTGTGTCCGGTGGACTGATGCCCAACTGGGTGCACGACGGCAAAGCAGGATAATAAACGAACAGGAATCTCTTACGAGATGAGGTACTAGGTATGGCGATAATCAAACTACCCAAGCTTGGCAAATCCAAGCCGAACTCGGCCTCCAAGGGTAAAGGCGGGGGTGAGGACCAGATCGGGTTCGATGTGGGGGAAGAATACATCGATGTCCAGTCGGGCCGTCGCCCGCTGCCCGGCGTCAGGGACATCCTGCGCATCGTCAGCAGCCTGCCCGTGTTGCTCACCATCATGGTGCTCCTGTTCATCGGCGTGGCGTGGATGTTTGCGGCCGGCGCGGAAAAGGCCGACAAGGAATCAAAATACATCGAACAGTCTTCACAACTGTTGATGTTGTCGCAACGCATCGCCAAGGACGCGCGCGAAGCGGTGTACGGACAGGAAGGCGCATTTCCGACCCTGAAGGAATCACGCAATGCCTTCGAAACCATTATTAACAACCTGACCAAGGGTAACGACAAACTGGGCATCCCGCAGAGCCCGTCGGACGTCGCGCCGGCACTCAAGGTGGTGACGGACAAATGGAAGGTGATGCGCGAGAACGTCGACCAGATTCTCGGGCAGGAAGAGGCCGTATTGACCTTGCGTGACCACGTGGTAGGCATCAACCAGGCAGCACCGCTGCTGTTGGCCCTGTCCGACGAAGTAGTGGAAATGGGCGCCAACGCCGGTCTCAAGGGCGACATCCTGTATCTCGCCGGCCGTCAGGGCATGTTGAGTCAACGTATCGCGAAAGACGTGAATCTGTTCTCCCAAGGCGGTTCCGAGGCCGCCGTGGCGGCTGCCCAGTTCGGTAAGGACGCCAAGCTGTTCCGCGACACCAATATCAAATTGCGCACCATCGTGCCGCCCTCTGTGCGCCCCAAGCTGGACGAGGCCGGGGGTATTTTTGACGAGTTGAACGTGCACGTCGAAGGCATTCTCGGTATCGCCGCGGAATTGTTCGTGTCGCAACGCGCCAGCCAGTTGGTCTTCGAGCAGTCGGATCCCCTGCTGGATTCGGCGAAGAAACTGGTGTTGGGTTACACCGCCCTGGCGCAGCAACGCGAAGCCAACAAGGTGTGGACCTACATTGCCGCCTTCGCCGCCCTTGTCTTCCTGGTCCTGGTGGGCTGGAAGCTGGTGAACGACCAGCGTCAGCGTGCGCGTGCCAGCTTTGAGCAGAACCGCGTCACCCAGGACTCCATTCTCAAGCTGCTGGACGAAATGGGTAACCTGGCCGACGGTGACCTGACCATTCAGCCGGAAGTGACCGAGCAGATCACGGGCGCCATCGCGGACTCCATCAACTTCGCTGTGAAGGAAATGCGCAACCTGGTGGTACGCATCAAGGCCGCGGCGCAACAGGTGGCCGTGGCATCGGAACGCAGTCGCCAGACCGCCAACGAGCTGACCCAGGCGGCGACACGCCAGGCGGTGCAGATTGCCGAAACCACCGACCGTGTGAAATCCATGGCCAAGCTCATGGAGGAAATGTCGCTGAGCGCGGAAAAATCCGCGGAAGTGGCGCAGGGTTCAGTGAGCACGGCAAAACGCGGTGCGGAAGCGGTGCAGAACACCATCCAGGGTATGGACGGTATGCGCCAGCAGATTCAGGAAACCGCAAAGCGTATTAAACGTCTTGGCGAATCGTCGCAGCAGATCGGTGAAATCGTGGAGCTGATCAACGACATCGCCGAACAGACCAACATTCTGTCCCTGAACGCCGCCATCCAGGCGGCCATGGCGGGCGACGCTGGCCGCGGTTTCGCGGTGGTGGCGGACGAAGTGCAGCGGCTGGCGGAACGCTCCGGTGAGGCGACCAAACAGATTGCCGACCTGGTGAAGACCATTCAGGCGGATACGAATGAAGCGGTGACCTCCATGGAGCAGGCGACCAAGGGCGTGGTGGAAGGTACCCGCCTGGCCGACGCCGCGGGCCAGGCACTCGGCGAGATCGAGTCGGTGTCCGAGCAATTGTCCGAACTGATTGTAGGTATCGCGCGTTCCGCCTACCAGCAGTCGGAGACGGCGACGGCGGTGTCCCTCAACATGGGGCAGATCCAGGAAGCGACGACCATGACCTCCACGGGCACGCGCCAGACGGCCGAGTCGATTGGCAAGTTGTCGGATCTGGCGCGCGAGCTGCAGGCGTCGGTGGCCGGCTTCAAGTTGCCCGCCGCTTGATCCACGGACAGCGCTATAAAGCGATCTGCGCTGAATGCGCGTGAGCGACTATGAGCAAAATTGATCCGGGCACGCTCGGCTGGGTAAAGGCGGAGATAGACGAGACCCTCAAGCAGGCGCGTCTTGCCCTGGAGTCCGTTGCCGAGCATCCCACCGACACCACCAGCCTGCGTTTCTGCAATACCTATCTGCATCAGGTGTTGGGAACGCTGCAGATGGTGGAGCTGGATGGCGCGGCCATGCTGGCGCGCGAGAACGAGGCCCTGGCCGAATCCATCCTCAGCGGCCGGGTCGAGGCCAGCGCGCCGAACTTCGATATTCTTGTACGCGGCATCCTGTCTCTACCTGATTACCTCGCGCGTCTCGCCGACGATCAGCCGGATGTGCCGTTGCGTCTGCTCCCGGTCATTAACGAGTTGCGCGCGGCACGTGGCGCCGAAGTCATCGCCGAGCTCGATCTCTTCTCTCCCGATCTCTCCATACGTCCGCCGGCCAGGCCCGGTGAAAAACGCGAATCCTCGGAAGAACAATTCGCCGCCGCCGCGAAGTCGCTGCGCCACAAGTATCAGCTGGCGCTGCTCGGCTGGCTGCGCGACGCGGACAGCAAGGAAAACCTGAGCAAGATGGCCGAGCTTCTGTCCAGGCTCGAACACCAGGCGCATGTCGGATTCATCGAGCAGCTCTTCTGGGTGGCGGGCGGCCTGCTGGATGCGCTGGTATCGCACGATCTGCAGCCCACGCTCGAGCGCAAGAAATTGCTCGGTCGCATCGATCGCATCATGAAGAAGTTCATCGATGGCAGCGAAAAGGCGCAACAGCGCAGTATTTCCGAGTCGCTGGTCAAGGCCATGTTGTTTCAGCTTGGCGAAGCCAAATCCAGCGGCGGCAAGGTGGGACAGATTCGTCGCGCATTCGATCTGGATACGCTGCTCACCGGCGAGGCGGCGGTTGAAGTCTACGATATGCCCACGCCGGAAGCTCTGCACGCCGTGTCGAACGCCCTCGGCAAAGAGGTTGAGAGCGCGCAGGAAATGCTTTCCACCTACTTCGATGACAGTGCGACGAGTGAGAACAAGACGCTCGAGCCGCTCATCGAGCTGCTCAAGAAGATGTCCGGTACCCTCGGCATGCTCAATATCGCCGTATTGAAGGCCTTGGTGGATGAGCTGGTCGAGGTCTGCCGCGGCATCGATCAGGGCCGCATCGAAAAGTCCGAGACGGTTTCCATGCCCATGGCCAGCGCATTGCTTTTGATTGAAAGCAGTTCACGGGATTTCAGCCGCATGGGCAAGGCGTGGAAGAAGCAGGTCGAGGAAAGCATCGCCAGCCTGCGCCACCGGCATGCTCCAGATGCGTCGCTCCCGGTGGAAGGAATAGAAATATCCAGTGCCGCGTTAAGCGAGAACGAGTTCAAGCAATTGCTTGCCGCGGTTGCCGGTGAGATCCGCGTCAATCTTTCCAAGGTGGAGGAGGCACTCGAAACCTTTGCCGCCAACCTCGACAGCCTGACACAACTCGAGTCGGTACCGGGATACCTCAATCAGATTCAGGGCGCCTTGCAGATACTCGGGCAGGAGCCGGTGGCGGATATGACGGCCGTCACCAACCAGACTGTCCAGGACGTGTTGGGTGGAATACTGGTTGCCGACAACAGGGTGCTGGACGCACTGGCGGTAGCGGTCGGCACGATTGGCGCCTACATCGAAGGTCTGGAACGCGATAGCACCAACCTCGACACACTGTTGA
>JAYUFH010000078.1:0-6752 GCA_043738765.1 Pseudomonadota bacterium
AAGTCGCTCATCCAGGGAAACGACTTGCGGCACGGGCCGCACCAGGACGCCCAAAAATCCAGATAGACAACGCGTCCCTTGAGAGCGGCGAGATCCACCTGTCCGTGGTCGGACGGTAATATCAACGAGGGAGCGGGTACGGGATCGGCGGCAGACACCGTTAATGCGAAGCACCAACCACACACGACGGCGATGATCGCCAGCACAGCGCGCGAACGCAAAAATATATACACCGCGGCAATCCTCGCTCAGTTAATTATTATGAATCAGTCGGTGACTGCGGGCACTCGACATACTGTCGCACACAATACTCGCGGTTGGACAGTGTCGGAGTGTCCGCGTTCCCGCCGATATGCACCGGTCATCACCCAGCAACACGCTTGGAATGGTGACAGATAAAAAAACAGAGTGGACGTGAATGTAAGAGGTATGTTGTAAGGTGGATGTAAGGTGGATGCTGTAGAGACTACCCGTCCGTATGGCGCGGGCCAGTAGCGATGGGCGTGCGAAAGATCTATCGGTGATTGTTCAGCCGAAGTGCGCCATGGCACGTTCGGTATAGACCGGGGTCCATCCCTGGGTGTCGATAAAATAGCGCACCGCCTTGATGCGTTTCGAATCTTTCATCTCGAACCAATGCTCGGTATTCGCCGGCACATTGATGTAATCGCCGGCGCTTACTTCCAGCATAAACTGGCCGCCATCCGTTTCGATGAAACCGAAGTAGCCGCGGCCCGCGAGGATGTAACGCACTTCGTCATCAGTGTGCAGATGGATCTTGTCAAACTTGGCGAGCATATCTGCAAGCCCGGGGATGTCTTCGTGGATCACCACCATGTCACGCGTGGTGTAGCCCTTGGACTCCTTGAGTTCCTGGAAGCGGTTGTCGACGGACTTGAGCAGCTCTTCTTTCTCCCCATCGTCGAGACTTTTCTTGTCGAGCAGCGTGTGTGCCCGCCCGCCTTGGGGCGCCGCCCAGGAATTGAGCATAATGCCGAGGCGTGCGAGGCGTTGCTGGATCAAGTTGAAAGCGGTGATTTCCTTGCCGTCTGCAGAGATGATTTTTGCCATGAGCGCCTCCTTAAAAATAAATGTCTTTTGTAGGGCGGGCGACCGCCAGGGATGGTGGAAGTACTGGCGCCAGGCCCCTTGGGGCAAACGCAGGAGCAGTTTCCAGTGCATCGCCCACCGGTTGTGGCGACCGTTATGACTCTAATGGTGGGTGATGCCCACCCTACACGCGCCTGGTCAGTCCGATCCAGCACTAACCGATCAGGGGTTTTTCCTGGTGTTTACGCCGGTGCTGCGGCTTGCCGGAAGACTGTTTGGTCGGCGGATGTTGCTGGCCCGCGGCCTTGGGTTCGGCGACGAGGGCACTGGGCGGCAAGACCGACGTGTCTGCCTTCGGCTCCGGCCGCGACTCGGCAGGACGCGGTTCCGCACGGCGGGCGTGTCCGCCGTTGGTGCGCCCGCGCCGGTTATCGCCGTCGCGTCGCGGACGCCGGTCGCGATCACCGCGTCCGTGCAGCGGCTCGCGTTTTGGGCGTGGTGCCGGTCGCTCAAGTTTGGCCAGGAACTCTTCGGTGATGCGGCCGACGGGAATCTTGTCGCCGATATACTGTTCGATGTCCATGAGTGAGAAGGCGTACTCCTCACAGGCAAAACTGATGGCGTCGCCCGCCGCACCCGCGCGCGCGGTGCGGCCGATGCGGTGCACGTAGTCCTCCGCATCCTGCGGCAGGTCGAAATTGAACACGTGACTCACGTCCGGGATATGCAGGCCGCGCGCAGCGACGTCGGTTGCCACCAGTATGGGCAACTCGCCCGACAGAAACTGCTCCAGCAGTTTTTCGCGTTTGTTCTGCGGCACGTCGCCGGAAATCACCTCGGCCTTGAAACCGTTGCCGCTGAGCCATGCGGAGACTCGCTCGGCTGCACCCTTGGTGTTGGCGAACACCAGGGACCGATGCGGATCCATGTGCCGCAAGAGACCAACGAGCAGCGGGATTTTTTCTTCGTTGGCGGTGTGATAGACGATCTGGGTGACGCGATCCGCGGTGACCGTCTCGGATTCGATCTTCACCAGCTCCGGGTTATTCATGTGCTCATAGGCGAGCTCGATCACGCGATACGACAGCGTGGCCGAAAACAGCATGCCGAGACGATCGGTGGCCGGCGGCATGCGGTTGAGCAGGAAACGGATATCCTTGATAAAGCCGAGATCGAACATGCGATCGGCCTCGTCCAGCACCATCACCTGGACCGCCATGAGATCGAACACGTGCTGCTTGAAATAATCGATGATGCGCCCGGGGGTTCCGATGAGTACATCCACACCATCTTCCAGCATCTTGCGCTGGCTGTCGTAACCGGTTCCGCCATAGACCAGGCCCAACTTCAAACCGGAGTGCCGGCCCAAAACTTCGGCGTCCTTGTGGATCTGTATCGCCAGCTCGCGCGTGGGCGCCAACATCACGGCACGTGGTTGATTCGCACGGCGGGTGATATCCGCCGGCTGAGTCAGCAAGCGGTTGAAGGCAGCCAAGAGGAAGGCGGCGGTCTTGCCGGTCCCGGTTTGGGCTTGGCCGGCCACATCCCGACCGGACAGGGCCAGGGGCAAGGTACCAGCCTGGATCGGCGTGCAAAACTCGAAGCCGGCTTCACGCACACCTTGCAAAAGGGCTTCCGGCAGGCCTAAGTGGGCAAACGATTGATCGCTTAAGTGGTTGCTACTCATGTTCAATTTAGAATATCAGGAAATCTGCGTCTTGGGCACCGCTAAATCGCTAAATTCACCAAAAATCCAGGGGTTAGACAGTCATGCTTGCATTGCATCGACGATTCCGCTCAAATATCAGATCAACCCAAACCGGCATCCACAAGACAAGCGGTTATGGATAGTCAACCAGCGGTGATCGCGAATCCGTACGGAGAAGTGAATTATGAGCGACAGTATTGTATACGTAACCGATACCTCCTTTGACCAGGAAGTACTCAAATCCTCGGAGGCGGTTCTGGTGGATTTCTGGGCGGAGTGGTGCGGTCCCTGCAAAATGATCGGTCCCATCCTGGAAGAAATCGCCACCGAATATAACGGCAAGCTCAAGATCGCCAAACTCAATATCGATGAAAACCCCAACACCCCGCCGAAATACGGCATCCGCGGTATCCCCACGCTGATGTTGTTCAAGGGCGGCAACGTGGAGGCCACCAAAGTCGGCGCCGTCTCCAAGTCCCAACTGTCTGCCTTCATCGACGGCAACCTATAATTCCAGTCCTGTTCCCGCCGGACTGGACGCCGGCCGGAACAGGTGCTAAGGTTGTATGACGAATTAATAAGTCCCAGATTTTTTCCAACTCCACTTTGCGTTAAAACCCGTTAAGACCCGCATGGCTCCCCCTACGGAAGCCTGCATTTCCCCCATGCACCCAGCCTCTACTCTACCTATACAAAACCCTATATGAATCTGTCCGAACTCAAGAAAAAACCCGCTACTGAACTGGTCGAAATGGCCGCCGCCATGGACCTGGAAGGGGGCAGCCGCCTGCGCAAGCAGGACCTGATCTTCGCCCTGCTCAAGGCCCAGGCCAAAAAAGGCGAGGACATCACCGGCGAAGGCGTGGTGGAAATCCTGCAGGACGGATTCGGCTTCCTGCGTTCCGCCGACAGCTCCTATCTCGCCGGACCGGATGACATCTATGTATCGCCGTCGCAGATACGCCGCTTCAATCTGCGCACTGGCGATACCGTCAGCGGCACCATCCGCCCGCCGAAGGAATCGGAACGCTATTTCGCCCTGCTGAAAGTTGAACAGATCAACTACCAGTTGCCGGAAGAAGCCAAGAACAAAGTCCTGTTCGAAAATCTCACCCCGCTCCACCCCAACCGCCGGCTCAAGCTTGAGCGTGACAGCGCTGCCAGCGAAAATCTTACCGGTCGCGTCATCGATCTCATCGCGCCTATCGGTATGGGACAGCGCGGACTGATCGTATCGTCGCCCAAGAGCGGCAAGACCGTGATGCTGCAGAACATCGCTCATTCTATTACTGCGAATCATCCGGAATGCCTGCTCATCGTACTGCTCATCGACGAGCGCCCGGAAGAAGTAACGGAGATGCAGCGCTCGGTGCGCGGCGAAGTCATCGCCTCGACCTTCGACGAACCGGCCACGCGTCACGTGCAGGTGGCGGAAATGGTCATCGAAAAAGCCAAGCGCCTGGTGGAACACAAGCGCGACGTGGTCATCCTGCTGGACTCCATCACGCGCCTGGCGCGCGCCTACAACACCGTGGTCCCGGCATCGGGCAAGGTGCTCACCGGCGGTGTCGACGCCAACGCCCTGCAGCGCCCGAAGCGCTTCTTCGGCGCCGCGCGCAACATCGAGGAAGGCGGCTCCCTCACCATCCTCGCCACCGCGCTGATCGAAACCGGTTCGAAGATGGACGATGTGATCTACGAGGAATTCAAAGGCACCGGCAATATGGAAGTCCATCTGGACCGCCGGCTGTCGGAGAAGCGTGTCTACCCGGCGCTCAACATCAACCGCTCCGGCACCCGCCGCGAGGAACTCCTCATCGAGCCCGTGGAACTGCAGAAGATGTGGATCCTGCGCAAGCTGCTGCATCCCATGGACGACATGGAGGCCTCGGAATTCCTGCTGGACAAGCTCAAGTCGACCAAGAACAACGCTGAATTCTTCGATTCCATGAAGCGCTGATAACTTAAAGACCCCGGATCGAATGGCGCTTACTTAGAAAAGCAATACTGCGCGGGGACGCGCCTCACCCTCGGCAGCCAGTGGTTTGTAGGGTGGGCGACCGCCAGGCGAGTCCCTGGATGGGCGAGGTAGAGCGCCGTAGAACAGGCGCCGAGAGGGCGGAAGTACTGGCGCCAGGCCCCTTGGGGCAAACGCAGGAGCCGTTTCCAGTGCATTGCCCACCATCGGAGATCATCGAAGCCGCGTGTGGTGGGCGATGCCCACCCTACAGGTTCAAGATTTCTAGTGTAAGTGCATTCGGCCGCGGACCCAAAAACAGCGATTTCCCGTCTTTTTGAGCGCTGCACCGGCCAGATCTTGCATCCGCACCGACTTTTGCTTAATATCCCCGGCCCTTGGGCGCCCTATGCCGCCCAAATACCGATTGAGGTAAGGTTATGAAAGAAGGTCTGCATCCCGAATACAATGACGTCAAGGTCACCTGCGCCTGCGGCAACAGCTTTGTGACGCGCTCCACCGTTGGACATGATCTCAACCTAGACGTGTGCTCCGCCTGCCATCCGTTCTACACCGGCAAACAGAAGATCGTCGATACCGGCGGCCGCGTGGAGAAATTCCGCCAGAAATACGGCATGGGCGCCAAGAAATAACGTCTTTGCAGGTATCTGCCCCCCGCAATAAGCCATCAAAGGCGCCGTTTACCGGCGCCTTTTTGTTTTGGGCGGCGTTCTCCGTCCTCCCCGCCGCCACCGACGCACGCGGGCCTCAAGACACGCAACTCGTGCAGGTGGATTTTGTCATCGACGGCGACACCTTAGTATTAACCGACCAGCGTCATGTGCGCCTGATTGGCATCAACGCCCCCGAGTTGGCGCACCCCTGCCACTCCGACACCCGCGCTACCACCCGGGACAAGCAGTGCACGCCGACCCACGAAGAACCCCTGGCACAGGAGGCGCGCCAGCGGCTGCAGTCCTTGGCAGCAAGAAAATCCATCACCCTGATCACCGGCGAGGACGACCACGACCACTATGGCCGTTTGCTCGCCCACCTGCGATTGGCAGACGGCAGCGACCCGGAAGAGGTCCTGCTGCAACAAGGCCTGGCCAGCGTCATCGCCATTCCCCCGAACCTGGATCGGCTGGCACATTACCAAGCCATCGAGGCCGAGGCCCGGGCAGCGCATCGCGGGCTGTGGGGTAAGGCGTATTTTGCTCCTCTGCAGGCGGACCGGCTAACGTCAGACCAGACCGGCTACCATTTTGTCCAGGGCCGCGTAAGCCGTATCGGCCGCAGTCGCCAGTATATTTACCTGGACCTCGGGCCACGCCTTTCCATCATGGTTGCCCACGCGGACTGGGAGCGGTACTTTAGTGGCCGCCCCGAATCCCTGCGTGGCCGGAACATCGAAGCCCGTGGCTGGATCACGGAATACGATGGCAAACTGCGCCTGCGCCTGCGCCACCCGGCGATGTGGCGCACCACTCAATAACTTTTACACCACGTCCTAACCGCCACGAGCCTGCATACGCTCACACCGAGCGAGGCCACCTTGGCGCGCGCCGCCCGGTTGCATCTCATCAGTGCGCGCGCTTGGCGCACGACGTGCATAACGTCGACAACGCCGAATCCATGCGGCGCCTCATCAACGATAAATACCCGCGCGGCGAACCCGCCAGCGGGGATATACTGAAGATCATTCGATAAACAACCGGGCCGTCCCTGCAATGAATAAAGACATGAAACAAGCCGCTCTCGACTATCACGCCCTGCCGAACCCGGGCAAGCTCAGCGTCATTCCGAGCAAACCGTGCGTATCGCAACACGACCTGTCGCTGGCGTACACGCCGGGCGTGGCCGAACCGGTGCGCGCCATCGTCAAGGACCCTGACAGCGCCTACCGCTACACCAACAAGGGCAACCTGGTGGCGGTCATCTCCAACGGCACCGCAGTGCTCGGCCTTGGCAATACCGGGGCGCTGGCGGCCAAGCCGGTGCTCGAAGGCAAGGCGGTGTTGTTCAAGATATTCGCGG
>JAYUFH010000079.1:0-6743 GCA_043738765.1 Pseudomonadota bacterium
GGAGTAACCCCCAGGGTGGTTGATCTGGCGATGGTACTTCCGGCTCCCGTTTTTTGGCGGGGCCGGAATACCAGCGCTTCCGTTGAGTTTATCGGTGCGTGCGGGGGAAACTTTAGGGGGAGTTGCTAATAATTTTGCTTGAGGTGCCGGTCATAATTAAAACAGCCACTCTGCGCCAGGAACGTCGTAACTCTCTGTTATTAATTATAATTATTTACAAAAACCATGGCAGCCGTAGGGTGGGCATCACCCACCAGCACGGGTCATCGAAGCCGCGTCTGGTGGGCGATGCCCGCCCTACCGAACCGGAGGCCGCGGCAGACGCAAATCTCAACGCAGGAAGTTAAACAACGACAACCCCTGAACTTTGACAAACGCCTGCTGCGCCGCCTGCAGGCCCAACAGTTGCCGATTCAGGCGGCTGGCGGCCTCGGCGTAATCCAGATCCTGGATATCGGACAAGGTCGACTGCAGTTGCAGGGAGAAACTATCGTTGGTGTTTTTCTGGCTATCGATGGTATTGAGGCGCGCGCCGACCTGCGCGCGCACCTGCAGTATATTGCCCATGGACTGATCGATATCGGTCAGGGCACGGTTCATGCCGTTGTTGAGACGCGCCGTTGAGGCCGGGTCACTGGCACCGGCCTCCAGGGAGTTAACCAGATTCTGCAGGGTCGTGAATATATCCTGATGGGTACTTGGCGTGAGGCTGAAGCTATCGCCGTTGGCGGGTGTGCCCTTGACGTTGGTGGTGACGCCATTAAAAGCGATCGCCGCAGCGTCGACATACGGCGTACCGGCGGCCACGACCACGCCGCTCACCGCACCCGTCACCGAATAGGTGATGGGCGACGTGGGTGTTGCCTGAGCGAAGGCAATGGTGTAGGTATCCGCGACAAAGGCATTGCTGGCGGAACCCGGATCGATAATACCGTTGCCGGTATTGGCCGGGTTGTCGGCGGTGTTAAAGGTACCATTTCCATTGCGCACCTGCTGGAACACCTCGGACCCCGGATCCCGCTCCGCCACCTGGATGCCGGGACCCACTTCAAGATAACGCCGGTTCTGGTCGCCGCTGTAACTGAAGCTGTTGCCGCTGCGCGCGAAGGGCTGGGTCTGGCCCTTAAAGCCGGAGAAGACATACTCGCCATTGGCATCTTTTGTATTCGACAGGGCCAGCAGCTCGTCCAGGCGCTGGCGCACTTCCACGGCGACACTGCTGCGGTCCGAATTGCTCAACGTGCCGTTCGCCCCCTGCACCGTCAGCTCGCGCACGCGTTGCAGCAGGTCGGTGACGCTGGCCAGCGTACTGTCCTCCAGGCTGGAGCGATAGCGCGTGGTGTCGGCATTCAGCTGATACTGTTTATTGCTCGCCAACGCCTGGCTGAGGTCGAGGGTGCGCGCGGACTGCGTCGGATCGTCCGATGGTTTGAGGATACGCTGGCCGGTGGACAGCTGCAGCTGGGTATGATTCACACTGGCCTGCTGATCGAGCATGGCGTTCAGGCTATTTTCATAGATCTGGTTGGTAGAGATGCGCATAGACTAGCCCCTCACCGCGGTAATCAATGTCTGAAACAGCGTATTCGATACTGAAATCACCTGCGCCGCCGCCTGGTAGGCCTGCTGGAAACGCAGCATGTTCGCCGCCTCCTCGTCGAGGTTCACCGCTGACACGGAATCCCGCGACGCGGTCACATTATTAAGCAGAGCCTTCTGGGCACTGGCACTGACGTCCACCCGGCTCGCGGTGCTGCCGACATCGGCGATCAACTGGCCATAGGCACCTGCGTAGGTGGCCGAGCTGTTGGCCAGTTTGGTCTGGTTACGCAGATCGGCGAGCAGCAGGCCGTTGCGGTTATCGCTGACGCCGTTGGTATTGTTGTTGATGGTAAAGCTGTCGCCGTTCGAAGGAACACCGGAGAGGGAGAAGGTCACGCCACCGAAGCCGGCGAAGGTAAACGACTTGCCGGCGCTGTCGGTCGCCGGATTGTAGGCGATGGTACCACCCGGCCCACCAACAACGTTGAACAGATTGGTGGCACTGTTGAAGGTGAGGGTGATGGGGGCGGCCAACGGCAGCGCCGTGGTATTCGTGACATTGCCGGCGCTGATCTTGCCCGTACCCAGGTTGGTGGGCAGGCCGTTGGCATTGGTGGCCTCTCTGGTGACAAGCGGGCCGGCCAGGGCAATGCGCGTCGGATCGCTAGTGACCACGCTGACATCCTTGGCGGCGGTGCGTGTCGGCTGTATCAGGAAACTGTCCCCGGCCACGGCGCCGGCGGTGAGCGTCAACGTCAAACCTTCGGATGCGATGGTCTGGGGAAAGGCGCCGAAGGGCACGCTGGAGATAACCGCGTTGTCCGACAGGCGCGTCAGTGTGTAGTTGGCGCCATTGTAGTCGAGACGATAGTCGCTGGTGGTGAGGGCGTTGACGTTGGAGACGCTGGCGGTGAGCGTCGCGGCCGAGGTGGAATACACCTTCGGACTGATGCTACCCAGGGCATTGAAAAAGTCCTGCCCCAGGACACCCTTCAGGTCCTGCCCCAATTTATGCTGGTCGTTGAAAGTGGTCGCGAGACCAATGGCCACCCGCCCCAGGGCATTCTGCGCCGGATCGAGCATTTCCTTGCGGAAGTCTAGGGCGCCACCCAGCGTGCCACCGGTAATATAGTCCGAGGTGATGGACGTGATGGCGCCCGTGCTCAGGGCCACCTCGTAACGCGTCACATCGTAAGGGTTACCGACGACACTCAGCGTGCTGGCGTTACCGCCGACCACCAGGGTCTGGCCGGTGCCAATGAATATATTCTGCGCGCCGTCATTCTGATCGACGCTGGTCACACTCACCTGTTCCGACAGCTTCGCCACCAGGGCGTCGCGTTGATCCAACAGGTCGTTGGGCGGTTGTCCGCCCGCCAGCCCCTTGGCCAGAACGATCTGCTGGTTGAGCTTGGCGATGCCGCTGGCCAAATTATTGATGGCCGCGACGCTGGTGGTGATCTGTGTATTGATGCCCTGGCGCAGATCCGACAACCGTTGATCCAGATAATGAAAACGATTGATCAGGGTATTGGCCTGGCTCAACAATACCTGGCGCGCAGGAATGGATGCCGGATCGGCGGTGGCCGTATGCACCGCATCGAAGAAACCCTGCAGGCCAGGGTTCAACCCGGAGGTCGGGTCGGCCAGCAAATTGTCCACTTGGCCGGCGAGACTGCTGTATGTCTGCAACTGGCTGTTGGCCGACGTGGCGGAGCGCACCTGGCCGGTAAGAAAATTGTCGTAAATGCGCTGTACCGTGCTGCTCTGCACCCCTGTACCGATAAAACCATTGCCCGACGCCTGCGGCTGATTGCTGACCAGATCGACACGTTGCCGGGAGTAGCCTGGGGTGTTGACGTTGGAAATATTATGGCCGGTAGTGGCCAGGCTGCGCTGAAACGCCAGCAGCCCCGATACGCCGATTCCGAGTATGTCGCCCGTAGCCATGGCTCAATGCCTCCCGCGCACGCCGACCGGCGCGGATAAGAATGCATGCGATAGAATGATGGACATGGAGGCTCCTTAGCCTGTTAGCGGCCGTGAATCCGGATTCTTTAGTGGCTCCAACCCCTGCTGCAGGGCGGGGCTGGTCATAATGGACTGCAATTTGCCGGCGTATTGCGGATCGGTGGCATAACCCGCCTGTTGCAGGCCTTGGACATAGGCCGCCGCATCGGACGCGTTGCTGAGCGCCTCCTGGTAGCGCGGATTGCTGCGCACAAACTTCACATAGTCGTCGAAGCTGGCGGCATAGGAGTCGTAGGCGCGAAACGCCTGCGGCTTGCGCACGGCGATGCCGTTCTCAAACTCCACGGTCGACGCACTGATGCGTGCGCCCTGCCAGTTGGCGTCGGCCTTGATGCCGAACAGGTTGTAGCCCGAGCTGCCATCCGCATGGCGCGCAACGGCCTTGCCCCAGCCAGTCTCGTTAGCCACCTGGGCCAGCAATACCTGCGGCGTTACGCCCAGCTGTTGAGCGGCACGCTGGGCATGCGGCAGCAGGTTGCGCACAAATTCGCCCGGGTCCGCCTTGCCCGTCGCACCCACTTTGCCCGCTGCGCTGTCCGCGACGGCCGCCGCCTGCGCCAGCTTGTCACCGCCGAGCTGTTTGAACAGCATCTCCGACAGGCCCATGCCCTTGCTCTTGGACAAAAGTATCGCCAGCTGCTGGTCATTCATATCGCGGTAAAAATCTCCCTGCTCGCTGCCGAACAACTCGTCGCCGAAGCTCGCCTTGCGCATGCTCTTCAACATCATCTGGGTGAACAGTGCCTCGAACTGGCCAGCGACCTCGCGCAGGCTGGTGGCGTTCACCTTGTCCTTGCTCACGGACGCGCGCAGCTTCGTCAGGCCCTGCAGGTCGGTGTAGACGTCGGCGCCGGTCACTGGGGTCTGCATATCAGATCACGATCAACTGCGCGCGCAATGCACCGGCGGAGCGCAATGCCTCGAGGATGGCCACCAGATCTCCCGGCGCCGCGCCCACCTGGTTGACGGCGCGCACGATCTCGTCCAGGGATACGCCCGGATCGAACAGGAACATCTTTTTGCCTTCTTCGGTTACGGCGATATCCGATTGCGGCACGACCTCCGTGGTCCCACCGGACAAAGGCGCCGGCTGGCTTACGCGTGGGCGTTCGGTAATGGTGACCGTGAGACTGCCGTGGGACACCGCCGCCGGCATGACACGCACGTGGCTGCTGATCACTACCGTGCCGGTGCGCGAGTTGATGATGACACGCGCCGCGGCCTCGCCCGGATCGAGGGTGAGGTTTTCCAGCTCCGATACAAACGCGACACGTTGCGCCACATCCACTGGGGCGCGCACGCGGATCGAGGTGGCATCCACCGGCTCCGCCACGCCCAGTCCCAGGGAGGTGTTTATCGCTGCGGCGACGCGCAGCGAGGTGGTGAAGTCCGAGGTAAACAGATTGAGCGTCAACGAATCACCGGTGGCGAAGGGATTCGCCACCGTGCGCTCCACCGTTGCGCCATTGGGGATATTTCCGGCGCTCGGGATGTTGACGGTAATCTTGGAGCCGTCGCTGCCCGAGGCGCCGAAACCGCCGACGATGAGATTACCCTGGGCGATGGCGTAGACATTACCATCGGCACCCTTCAACGGCGACATCAACAGACTGCCGCCACGCAGGCTTTTAGCATTGCCGATGGAAGACACGGTGATGTCGATGGTCTGGCCGGGCTTGGCAAAGGCCGGCAGCTCGGCGTGCAGGGCCACCGCCGCCACGTTCTTCAACTGCGGATTGACATTGGCCGGGACCGCCACGCCGAACTGCGCCAGCATGCTTTTAAGACTCTGGGTGGTGAACGGTGTCTGGCTGGTCTGGTCGCCGGTGCCGTCGAGTCCCACCACCAGGCCATAACCCACCAGCTGGTTGCTGCGCACACCGGCGACCGCCGCCAGGTCCTTGATGCGTTCCGCCTGAGCCGTCGCGCTGACCAGCAACAGGGTTGCTATGCATAGACTGGTTTTTAGTATTCGCTCGATCATGGTCATTGCTCTCTTCTCGTTGTCCTTCACCCTGCACTCTCCAGAATGGAGAGTGCAGGACAGAATTTACTTTCGGCCCTCACCCTACCCTCTCCCAGAGGGAGAGGGGAATGGGACAGAACTATTTCGTCCCTCACCCTGCCCTCTCCCACGGGGGAGAGGGGAATGGGACAGAATCTTTTAAAAAGGCCACCACTTGCTGCTCAGGACACGTGCCAACCAGCCCATGTCATTGGAATCGGCGATCATGCCATTGCCGGTATAGATGATCTGCGCATCCGCCACCTGATTCGACAGCACAGTATTATCCGAGCGGATGTCCGCCGGGCGCACGATGCCGGCGATGCGGATATGTTCGTCGCCCTGATTCAGGGTCAGCAGTTTCTGACCGCGTATCACCAGGTTGCCGTTGGACAAGACCTCGGCCACCGTCACGCTGATGCTGCCTGACAGGCTGTTGCCCTGACTGGTGCCGCCTTCACCCTTGAATTGCTTGCTTGAGCTCAAGCCCATGCCCAGGCCATTGTTGGTGTGACTCGCCAGCGGAAACTTCTGCGGTGCGTTGAACTGCACGCCCGATCCGAACAGTGTGGGATTGGCGACATCGAGGGTATTGCCTTTCTTGGTGGAGGTCTTGGCGTTTTTGCTGGCGCTGGTGCTCTCCACCAGCACCACCGTGAGGGTATCGCCCACGCGGTGGGCCTTGATATCCTCGAACAAAGACAGGGACTGCCCGGCCTGGTAGATACCGCCGGAGTTATTCTGCGATGCCACCGGGTCGAGCGGTTTCGCACTAGCGAAGGAAGGATCCTTATGCGGCGTACCGGCGCACGCCTGCAGCAGCATCAATGCCATGCCGAGGGCAATTACTCTGAATTGGATATTAATTGTCATGCCGCACCCCGTGTTGAGGTTGTAACAGCCTTCTCAGAAACAAATGTAGGGTGGGCGACCGCCAGACGAGCCCATGGATGGGCAAGGTAGAGCGCGCTGTCGGGAACAGGCGCCGAGATGGCGGGAGTACTGGCGCCAGGCCCCTTGGGGCAAACGCAGGAGCGGTTTCCAGTGCACTGCCCACCATCGGACAACCATCGAAGCCACGTACGGTGGGCGATGCCCACCCTACAAAACCCTGCGAAGCATTTTCCAAGTAACGGTTACACATTGTTGCTTAAGTACTGCAACA
>JAYUFH010000080.1:0-2531 GCA_043738765.1 Pseudomonadota bacterium
CCCACTGCGTTGCCGTGCCCATCCGCCTGGAACCAAAGCGCCAACAACCACTACGCGGCAGCCCCGCGCTCTGCGGGAAGTTGACGACCGATTCAAGACTTACTTTCCGCAAGTCGCCAGACGCATTTAGAGTGAATTTCCCAGCGGTGGTTGCGATGGTTAGCGAGGTAGCTGTGCGTCCATCAGTTTCTCGGTTTCATCCTTCCAGTCCTGCATGAGGCGTTTGGCCTGGCGATGATTGGCGATAGCTAGCTGCAGGATGGATGCCTGCTCTTGCGTCACTGTCCGATGGACCAGCTTACCCCCCTTCATGTGTCCCCACTCGTAATACGGGCCGTGGCGCGCTTGCGGGTCCTGGGCGCAGCGACATCCCGGCTTGCCGCAAACCTTGGTGCGTACCAACAAGGTCCCGGAACACAGGTAGTCAATCTGGCCCAGCGACTCCCGGATGCGCGCGATGCGCTGCAGGGCGTGCTTGATGATGGTTTCCGGTCTCTGGGCCATGGAGCTTTACTTTTGTCAATCTGGCGTTAATAATAGCGCCAGAATGATCAAAGTGCAAGATCAACCCCATGCTCCGGATCGCTTCAATCTCCAGGTTGAGCGGCTGGGTCCCTTACCCCTTGTCAATCACTTCATCGAACGTATCGGTCTGCAAGACATGCTGGATCGGCATGTCAAGAGCGACTCAAGGTGTGCCGTGCCACACGCCCGCGCCCTGGGCGTTGTGTTGCGCTCGCTCATCGTCGAGCGCGAACCGATCTACCGCCAGCAAGAGACCGTGCACGGGTTTGCCAGCGGGATGTTTGGCCTCAGTGCAAAGGAGATGGAGCACTTAGGCGATGACCGGCTCGGGCGCGCGCTGGACCGGCTCTTTGACGCCGACCGCGCGGCCTTGGGTGGCGAAGTGGTGTTGGCGGTGGGCAAGCGTTTCGGCCTGCGTTTTGACGAGTTGCACAACGACAGCACGTCGATCAGCCTGTGTGGCAGCTATCGAGCAGCCACCGGGCGAACCATTCGCGGGCGCACGGCGCCCGCGGTCACCTACGGCCACTCCAAGGCGCATCGCCCCGATCTCAAGCAGTTGCTGTTCATCCTCACCATGAGCGCCGATGGCAACGTACCGGTGGCCTTTCGCTGCACCGACGGCAACGTCAGCGACTCGCGCACCCATATCGACACCTGGAATACGCTGCGCGGTGTGGCTGGGCGTGCCGACTTTCTGTACGTGGCCGATTCCAAGCTGTGCTCGCGCGAGAACATGGATCACATCGATCGCGCGGGTGGCCGCTTTGTCACCGTGATGCCGCGAAACCGGCTGGAGGACGCGGAGTTTCGCAAGTGGGTTCAGACCCATACGCCCGAGTGGGAGCGTGTCTGGGACCGGGACAACCCGCGCCATGCCGACGGCCCACGTGATGTCTGGCACGTCTATCGCGCACCGCTGCCGTCCGTCGAGGTGTGTCTGGTGGTCTGGGTCTGGAGCACGCTACTCACGCTGCGCCAGGCGGCGCGCCGGCGCAACAACATTGCCGCCGCTACCGAAGACCTGGTTCAGCTTGGCCAGCGCATCGCTGGTGCCAAGGCCCGGCTGCGCGGCGCCGCCGAGATTGACGTGAAGGTCGCCAACATCCTGGACAAACACCACGTAAACCGCTACCTCAAGGTCTCTCGCGTCGTACGCGAGGAACATGTCTTCAAGCAGGCGCGACGGGGGCGCCCAGGACCTGGGATGGACTACAAGAAGGTCACCAAGCAGCGCTTCGATATCCAGTGGAGTACCGATGAAGAGGCCATCGCGTATGACCACAAGAGCGACGGCATGTATCCGCTGATGACCAATGATCGCAGTCTCTCACCGGCACAGGTGCTGCAGGCCCACAAGGGTCAGCCCATGATCGAGAAGCGTTTCGAGCAGATCAAGACGGTTCATGAGATTGCTCCCGTGTTCCTCAAGGACGAGGGCCGGATCGAGGCGCTGTTTACCCTGTACTTCCTCGCCTTGCTGGTTCAGGCCCTGATCGAGCGTGAGCTTCGTCTGGCCATGGCGCGCCAAAAGATCGACGAACTGCCGTTGTACCCGGAACAGCGGCAATGCGCGCACCCGACCACCGAGCAGGTGCTGCGCCTGTTCAGCCATGCCCAGCGCCAAACGCTGACCACAAACAGCGGCCAAACCGTGCAGGTCTTCGATGCCGAACTCACGCACCTACAGCGTCAACTGCTGGGTCTGCTCGGAGTCTCTCTACAGGCCTTTCGACACCCAGAGTAGAAAAAAATGCCGCAGGAAATTCACGCTATATTGGTCCGCCCACCTGCGGAATGTAAGCTTAGCCACATTCCAATGCGCCGATATGGCGTTGCGGACGAGGTGGCGAAGATGATGCTGTTTCTTGCGTCCGACGACTCAAGCTATTCCACGGGCGCGGTGTTCTTGCTTGATGGCGGGTCTACTGCGGGCATTTCGCCTTGACAGGGCTTTTTCGATTGGAAAAAAATATGAAACTCAAAGGTAAAGTGGCCTTGGTCAC
>JAYUFH010000081.1:0-6642 GCA_043738765.1 Pseudomonadota bacterium
AACACATAGGTCACGAAGAATGCCGACAGCAGCAGACCGAGCTGCTCGGGCGAAAGGTGCAGCTCCGACTCCATGAGCGGCGCCGCGGTCGCCAGGTTGCCGCGATCCACGTAGCTGATGAACAGCGCCGCCGCGAGCATGAGGACCAGCCGGATAGTTGATGTCGGTGGACGTACGCTCGCTTGCTTCAGCATCAGGCACTCCCTCACTGATCGACGTTGAGCGCCATTCTAACGCCTGGGCGCGCCCGGACACCTGCCCTTAGCGGCGCTGTGCGAGAATCGAGCGGGCGCACAGTTGCCGGAGTGGAGGAATGATGTCGGAAAACTATCGCGGACTCTCGGGCCAGACGGTCGCACTGGTAACGGCCGGCGCCTCAGGCATTGGTCGCACCATCGCCGCGGCTCTGGCAGCTCAGGGCTGTCGCATTCACGTCTGCGATATAGCCGAGGACGCGCTGGCGCGTTTCCGCAGCGATTTTCCCGGCGCGACGGCGACGCTGGCCGATGTCAGCAAGCCGAGCGAGGTTGAACGGCTGTTCGCCGAGCTGCAGCGGGCAACCGGCCGACTCGATGTGCTGGTCAATAATGCCGGTATTGCCGGCCCGACCGCGCCGGTCGAGTCGATCGGCATCGCCGACTGGGATCAGACCATTGCCGTAGATCTGAGCGGCCATTTCTATGTCACACGGCTCGCGGTGCCCATGCTGAAGGCCGCTGGCGGCGGCTCGATTGTCAACATTTCCTCGAATGCCGGCCTGTACGGATGTCCGCTGCGCTCGCCCTATGTGGCGGCCAAGTGGGCGTTGATCGGGCTTACCAAGACCTGGGCCATGGAACTGGGCCCGCAGCGGATTCGTGTCAATGCGCTATGTCCTGGCAGCGTCAAGGGCCCGCGCATCGATCGCGTTATCGACGCAGCGGCCCAGGAGCTCGGCGTTTCCCCGGCGGAGGTGCGGCAAAGCTACCTCGATCAATCTTCCCTGGGGCTGTTCGTCAATGCCGAGGACATCGCCCAGATGGTGCTGTATCTGTGTTCCGATCTGGGTGCATCGATCTCCGGCCAGGCGCTGGGCATCGATGGTCACACCGAGAGTCTGTCAACAAAGAGCTGACTCGGTGCATCGCATCCATGTACTGAGGACCATGTGCCGAGCCGGCCAGTGTAGCCAATGCTGTGCGTGCTCCAGTTCCTCTGCGGCACTGCTGATGCCGGCCGCGGCAGTTTCGATAATCCGTGCGACCTGCGGTATCTGCGCGTCCGCCTCCTGCCACTTCTTTTCATCCCTGTATTCGCGCACCGCAGCAATCGGCTTGGCGTCGTACCCGGTATAGGCGCCGGGCGCATAGATCTGGTTTTTGTACCATGACCGTCCGGGCAATCCCTGCTGGTTCAGGAACATCCGCGACACCTGCATCAGCCCGGTATTGAGCGCCCGCAATGACTGTTCGGGAAGCGGCGGAGATCCACTGGCCTGCAGGTTTGTCAACGCCAGCGAGTAACGCGTGGCACTGTTCCTGAATACCGCCAGCGCGTTTCTCAGCGGCGCAAAATTCATGAACGGCGGCACAATTTCTGCCTGCTTGTCCTTCAGCAGGGTTTCAAGCTCGCTGACAAACTTGTCGATCGCCGCCCATTGGGGCGTGTAGTCGTAGGCAAGCAGGTCGGCATCGGCAAGCCGCATCATTGCGGTGCCGACAGTCTGCGACAACGCCCGTCCATAGTGGAAATCGGTGTCGACGAAGTGCGTGTACCAGGAGCCGATCAGTTTCGGCCTTGACCATCCTGTAATACTCGCAGATTCGTGCTTCCAACCCGCTGCGATCCAAAGATAAGCGGCGCCGCCTATTCGATGGAGACCCCTTTGAGTGACGGTCGTCCCGCTGCGACCCGCAGGATGCTGGAGAGCTCTTCGGCATGCTCCTCCTCCTTCGCCAATATCGATTCTATTAGCCGCTTGGTAGTTGGATCGTCAGCCCCAAGGTATACGAGCATTTCCTTGTAGGATTCGATGGCCACCCGTTCGGCGACGAGATTTTCCCGAATCATCTCGTCCAACGAATTACATTCAACGTACTCGGCGTGGCTGCGTTCCGCGAGGCCGTGTGGATCAAAGTTCGGCTTCCCGTCGAGTTGGACGATCCTCTGCGCCAGTTGGTCGGCATGCTGCTGTTCCTCTTGTGCATGCTCGAGGAACTCTCGCTTGACGGACTCCGCCTGCAGCCCTTCCGCCATGTAAAAATGCCGCCGATAGCGTAGCGTGCAGACCAACTCGGTCGCCAATGCTTCGTTGAGGAGACGCAGCACGGTTTCACGGTCCGCCGCGTAACTGGGCGTGACCGCCCCCTTTTCCACCTGCTGGCGGGCTCGTTGGCGCAATGTCTGAACGTTGCTTAAAGCCTGGGTCTTGCTCTTGTGTTCGTGCTTCATAGTGGTGTCCTCGCTGGAATGGATTCTTCGCCCGTCCAAGTCAATGCATGCACAGCAGAATGCACCGCTTATGACGCCGATCTTGAAGAATGCAGAATGGGCTTCTGCCAACGCGTAGTCGGTGTGCTATCGCACAGACACCGTTACGCCCGACGAAGATGCTTCAAGTTCATACAAGGTGGCAGCGGACTTGAGGCGCCGTCGCCGAGTGTCGGCGTCCGTTTCGCAAGAGTAAGTTGGCCGACCACTGAGAACGCACACATCACACCGAGGAACTTATCATGGCAAAAGCATCGAAAGCCAACCATGGCGAGGGAGATCCGGAATCCGCGCAGCGCTTCAACGACGCTGAGACGCGATTCGTCGACTCGGCGCAGGGCAAGCACAAGGTTCGCGAGGGCGCAAACGTTCGATCGGACGAAGAACTAGGCCTCGCGCAGGCCGAGCGTCTCGGCAAGGCGCGGGCGAAGGGGCTCGATGCCAGTCGTCCGAGTAAACCCGCAGCAAAGCGGTAAACAGCGGCAGCCCGATCGGCGAGCGTATTCAGCCCCGGGCCGTTCCTGAGTTGTGATTTGCGGAATCGCACCGACAGGCTTGCACCGTTTGTGCAAGTGGTTTGCGTGTCAGTGTCCCCGGGAGAGGTCAATTACAATTGGTTGCGTGCAGCGTGCTCGGTTTGAACGTGTACAGCCTCGGCGTGGCGGTAGTCGGCGCCATGGGGCTTCTCGTCGCATACCAACTGATCATCCGATAATCCGCCTGCCGCACCGCGGTTTCCCTGGGCGGCGCGTTCACTGCGCCGGTGTCGTCGATACCCGAGGGTCGACGCCGGTCACGACGGTTTCAATTGCTGACAGCACTTGGGCGGTGTCGGTGTGTCTTTGCAGGGCCAGCGCATCTGAGTCGTGCCGATCTGCGACCATCGGCAAGTCGCGCCGCAGCTCTTCCAGTAAATGGATCAGCTTCGTAACCTTTTGTTCGGTCAGCAGGTTTAGTTGCAAGCCGAGGTGCCCGCGTGAACTATCGAGTCGAGCGTACCGATTGTGCGCAATGAGCACAACGGTTGTGGTGAGCACGCTGAGCAGGGTCAGGAAGCCCTGCAGCCAGACGAACGGCGGTGGGTCAAGACTCGCCCAGCCGAAACGCGGGGCCAGGTTGTTGGCCGCGATCCACACGGCCATCAGCACCAGGAAGGAGACCAAGTAGCCGGGCCGTCCAATAACATCGCCCACTAATCCCAGTCGTCGATGCGCCTGACCCAGCTTCTGCTCCTCGCGTAATTGAAATGCCGCGATACTCTCAATATTGTCCGTGATACGCCCGGACAGGGGGTCGGGCTCACCTGTCGGGTGCTCTTCGGCCTTAGGCAGTGGACCAGAAGGCTCAGTCATCGGTCGGTGCGCGCTTGGAAGGTCACGGTCGAGCGCTCACGCGCCACACCACATTGCCCACATCGTCGGCGACGAGCAACGCGCCACTGCGGTCCAAAGCCACTCCCACCGGCCTGCCGAACGCCTTGCCCTCGTCACTGAGAAATCCGGTGAGCACCTCCATAGGCATTCCCGAAGGCCTGCCACCCGTAAAGGGAACGAAGATCACCCGGTAGCCACTGTGAGGTTTGCGATTCCACGATCCGTGCTGACCGATGAACATCCCCGTGGCAAATGGAGCGGGCAGCGTCGTACCGACCGATGAGGCCAATCCAAGCGACGCCGTGTGCGGTCCAAGGGCGTAATCGGGAGCAATGGCGCTCGCCACCAGATTGGGGCGCTGCGGTTTGACTCGTGCGTCAATATGCTGGCCATAGTAACTATACGGCCACCCGTAAAAGCCGCCGTCTTTCACCGCTGTCATATAGTCAGGAACGAGGTCGCTGCCGATCTCGTCGCGCTCATTCACGACGGTCCACAAGGCACCGCTGACCGGCTCCCAGGCCAGGCCGTTCGGATTGCGCAGACCCGATGCCAGGATGCGGTGCGTGCCGCTTTGAAGGTCTACCTCCCAGATCGAAGCCCGCTCGGCTTCGACGGCCATTCCCCGCTCTGCCACGTTACTGTTCGAGCCCACCGTCACGTAGAGCCGGTGGCCATCTGGGCTCGCAATCAGGTTCTTGGTCCAATGATGATTGATACGGCCCGCGGGCAGTGCGACCAACCTCATCCCGCGGGCCGAGATGTGCGTCTCGCCCGCGGAATAGGCAACTTGCAGCACCGCATCCGTGTCAGCGACGTAAAGTTGATCACCGACCAGCACCATACCGAACGGTGAGTTCAACCCCTCCAGCAACACCGAGCGGAAATCCGCAGTGCCGCTGCCTTGGGTATCACGAAGGAGCGTGATGCGATTGGCGCTGGGCACTGCAGCGCCGGCCCGCTTCATGGCCACACCCATGACCCACCCTTTGAGGCCCTTGCGATCATCCGGCTTGGGCGGTGCGTTGGTCTCGGCCACCAATACATCGCCATTGGGAAGTACGTAAAGCCAGCGCGGGTGATTAAGATCCCTCGCAAACGCCGTGACCTCGAGGCCCGGTGCAGCGACGGGCATTGCACCGGGCGGCCAACCGATAGCCGGCGCAATGTGTAGCGTTGGAATCAGGGTGGGATGCGGATCTGGCAGAGTCGGGGCCGCTCCCGTGCCTGCGCGTACACTCAGCGAGGCCGTCTCGCTACAGGCCGCCAGCGCCAGCAGCGATACGCCAAACAGCAGGGCACCGCACCTGCGACGGGAACCGCAGACTGTCAGAACCGAGTGAGTGCTCATGGAGCGCCTGCTCGAATCAGGTCCAGAGTCGGTGCGCGCTGATTTAGGCGGAGTCAAGGTTCTCCACCGCAAATTCCCAGTTGATGAGCTTGTCGATGACGCCTTTCACGTAGTCGGCGCGTCGATTCTGGCAGTCGAGGTAGTAGGCGTGCTCCCAGACATCAATCACCAGCAGCGGTTTCAGCTGTGTGGTGAGAGGATTGTCCGCATTTTCCGTCGTCACCACGCGTAACTTTGCGCCATCGAGGACCAACCAGGCCCAGCCGGAGCCAAACAGGGTCGTGGCCGCGGTACCGAGTTCCTCCTTGAGCGAGTCGAGATCGCCAAACATCGAATCAATGCGCGCCTTCAGGTCGTGCGGTGGAACATTGCCCCCGCTTGGACTCAAGCTGCGCCAATAAAAGCTGTGATTCCACGCCTGTGCCGCGTTGTGGAACAGGGCGGCATGTTCGGGTTTCCCCGCGGTGGCCAGAACGAGTTCTTCGAGCGACCGGCCAGCAAACGGCGTGCCTGCGACCAGCTGATTCAGGGTGTCGACATAGCCCCGGTGGTGTTTGCCGTGGTGAATCCGCAGCGTCTTTGCCGAAATGGCCGGCTCGAGGGCATTATCGGCGTAGGGGAGCGGTGGCAGTACGAAAGCCGCGGCGGCCGCTTTCCTCACCGCCACGTTGGCCCCGTCTGTTTCATTCGCTCTTCGGATTTGCGGATTCATTGATGTCCTCAATTCGAAAGATGATGGCAGACTCCTGACTCAATATCCGGGCCAAAGATTCCTGAGGAAGGCCTTGAACAGCCTGATCATCGCTTCGCGCTTGAAAGCGTAGCGCTCCCGAATGAAGTCGACCCTTGATGTGGCTGCCGCCCGCGAGATCCCCGCGCCACGCACCGAGGCCACCGAACCAGGGGCCACCTGAATGGCCCGCGTTAGAGCGGGATGCGAGAGTGGCGCGAACTGACCTGGGCGACCGAGCGGTAATCCCTGGGTTTCGTACCTCCCCCGGGATCTGCTCGGTGGGCGGGCGTAGATTGGCTTGTCGTGTTGCATTTATCGTTACCTCTGAATGGCAGCAGCCAGCCACGTACTTAAGGCTGAGTCACAACGGTAGCGCCCACCGTAGGGGCGCCGCGCGCGCCTGTCGGTACGCTAACGCACGCGACACCCAGGCTGAACTTGTGGCCCACCCGCCTGTGGCGCCGAACACCTTGTTCCTGCGATTGCTCGACGATGGCTCGCAGCGGTGGGCCAATCACGGCTGACACGGCCACGCGCTCTACGGCAGCGTCGAGCCGATGGGCGCAGGTGTATACAATTACGGGCTCAATCACGCGGCCCGGTCTGCGTCGCTGCGGAAAAGAAAAAAGCCCCGACGCCGTGAAGCGTCGGGGCCTTTCCCTGTATGAGAGCCTGGCAGTGACCTACTCTGGCATGGCAACTGCCACACTACCATC
>JAYUFH010000082.1:0-17586 GCA_043738765.1 Pseudomonadota bacterium
GCGCTGGTCGATGTCCGCGCCTGCGCAAAGTGTTATTTCGAGCTCAAGCGTCTAAAGGTTATGGTCTAGCTCGCTTCGCCAAGTTCCGATATTCCGACCCTGGATTTCCGTGCTGTCGTTTCCGCTGGCTTCCCTGTCCATTTCACGCTACGGTGATCGCTCCCGCCGAATTCAGAGGTGATCCTTGATCAGATATTTCCTATTCGTAGTCCTGCTCGCACCCACCTTGCTGCCCATCAATGCATACTGCGAGGGCTGGTCGTTTGACAACGCGCGCTCTGAATGGGGAAAGTTTGCACTTGGCATTGCCAGCGGTATCGGTGCCCATGAGCTCGGTCATTACGTGGTCGCCACTTCCAAGGGATACAAAGTCAGTCACGACGGACTTTCCATTATCTATCCCGGCGCGGCATTCACCCATGCGGACCAGTTGCAGGTTGCCTCCGCCGGGTTCCAAACACAGTGGTTACTGACAGAACTGATTCTTCGTGACCGCAATGGGAGGGAGATGAAGGAACCTCCGGGCAGCTTCGGCGCGGGCGTAGTCTGCGCCCATTTAGGCATCACCCTGGCTTATCTGGTCTACCTGAAAGATCATAAACAAGGCGATGTTGTCGCCATGGCAGCAGCGACCGGGCGTTCCAACAACCAGATCGCCCTGGCACTGGCCGTGCCGGGCGTACTGGATGCCTGGCGCTTGTTTGGCACCCAGGTGCCGAAATGGGTTCCGCAACTCTCCATGATGAGCAAGGGTCTGGGCATAGCGTGGGTTTGGACGTATTGACGAGCAAGAGGGACAGACATCCAGGGGCTTGCACTATCACGCCTGTTCCATGATGGTGGCCATCGACGCACCAACGACAAACCCTGCCGAGGCAGGGTTTGTATTGTGGTGAACGACTTATCTCAGCCTTGTTTGTGTCGGCGACGTCCGATTCCCACGAGTCCCACGAGTCCAGCGCCCAGCAACGGCAGCGCTGCTGGGAGAGGAACGGGGGTTACCGGAAGAAAGGTCGGGATGCCCCCGCTCGCGGAAACCGTCAGGCCTCCGCCGAAGCCGTTGCTACCCATGCCTCCGGTGTTCAAGCCGCAGCCAATGGAGATGCTGTTAGCATCCAAGGTCACCGCACCCGTGCTCGCCAAGGCTCTACCGCAACCAATGGTAGCGCCGGTGTTCAAGGTAATGCTCGTGAGCGCGAGAATATTTCCTTGGAAGAGCGTGGAAGTGTCAAGGGTCGCGGAGCTGCGGACATCCCAAAACACGCCGGCACCGGCACCTGTATTGATCACGTTAACGACCGAGCCCGGCGAGGTGATCAGTGAGCTGTCCATCAGGAAAACCCAACCCGCATTGGCATTGCCCCCGCCATCGAGCGTGAGTGTTCCGGTCAAATTGCTGACCCCCGCGGGCACCGTATAGACACCCGGTGCGAGCGTGAGTCCAGCGAGGTCCGCAGGCTGCAGGGTACCGGTCCCCAGGAGTCCCAGACTAGTGATGGCATTCGTGAGCTGACCCTGAGCCAATAGTGCGTCCGCAGTGCCGGCGTGTACCAGTCCTCCCGTTACCTGCGGGTCCGAGACGGCAACGCCAGGTGAGGAGTTAAAGCCCGTGACCGCATTGGCACCTCCGCTGGACCAGACGCCTACATTTCCGACGATCGTGCTCGTGGGGACATTGGTCACCGTCGAGCCACCCAGCACGGCAAAGGTATCCGCCGCACCGAGTATCGAAGCGGCCCAGACTTGAGAGGGACCGTACAACGTGCCCAGTACTGCTAATGCCAATATCGACAGCCTTTTTGTGTTCATCGCATGCTCTCCGTTAGTAGTTATACTTTACCTTACACTTCGTGGAAGTTCGGGATACCTCTATCCGAACCTGGCCCCGGTATCAGGGTATTGGGCATTCACATCGCATCCGCACTTTACAATGCCAAAATCTGCATCGATATTTGGAGAGGGGCATCAGTTTTATTTACTTTGATCAGTACTGGGATGCCAACGAGCTGTGAGGCTTGCCATCCCTGAATCTCTTGTACACAGTTCCCCTTCGGCGCACTGTGCGCTGGCTAACATAGTGGAAAAACCCGAAAAAATCGGGTCAGCGCTTCATGCCACTACTTGCAGCCACGGCAATAGTGAGAACTACTCAGAACGGGGTAACACTGTGGTGGGTTACGGCGCAAACCTGCACCTAACCCACCCTACCAAACCTGACGCAGCCGTGGATAAATGCTGAAGATAGTGGCATGAGGGTCAGCGCTGAATGGCACTTACTTAAGCATGGCCGTCATTACCAGGCGATCCGTTTTTCGGGTCGTTGCGGGCAACGCACGGCAACCTCCTGAAGTACCACCGAACCCAAACGCAGCCGTGGCCATCCCGCCTCCTTAGCACGCACGCGGTGTACCTCCCCCACGAAGATTGGTACCATCCTCTTCTTCGATTCGCGATTGGTTTATCGGTTTTTTCTGAAACGAGGGTCAGTCTGTTTGTCCAAGTAGAGCACCTGGGTGGTGCTTATCTTAAAATATGGGGGGAATACGTTGATTACCTGCTATCTTCGCTATGTGGTCGATCCGTTCAAGCTCAAGGAGTTTGAGACCTACGGAAAGATGTGGATACCACTGGTCGAGAAATTCGGCGGCAACCACCACGGCTACTTCATGCCGCACGAAGGCGCAAACAATATAGCACTTGCCTTGTTTTCGTTCCCCTCACTGTCAGCTTATGAGACCTATCGCAGCAAGGCGGCCGGTGATGCGGAATGCCAGGCCGCAATGCAATACTACAAAGAAACAAAATGTTTTATTAGCTATGAGCGTTCTTTCATGCGGCCTGTTTTTGAGTAGCCGCGCTGGTCTGGTGTAGTATTTCGCAATTTAGGTACTCGGGAAATGACGATGAGCCACAGCAAGTGTGAACCTCATGCTGGTAGGAGACTGGCGTCGATAACCCACATTGTCGCACTCCTCACCTTCCTGCTGACAGCGGGCTGCACCGGCGTAGAACGCGCTGCACTACACGCCCCGCTCCCTGCCGGTGCCACGCCGGGCGAGACCGTGGCCACCGAACCCTCCGTGGGCCGCGCCACCAGCCGGGACACTGCCCAAACCGACGCGTCCGCGTCTAAGCCACCGATGAAGATTTCTCCTTCACCCGCCCCCGTGCAACCCCTGGGCAGGAAGGGCGACGCCACTAGCGGCTCAGGGAAACCGGCAGCGGCACCGCCGCTGGATCTGGCGTTACTGGAAAAACGCCTGCGCGAGACCGAGGCCATCGGCGTGTTCACCAAGATCGCTCTCAAGAATCAGGTGGACGATCTGTTGAACAAATTCCGCGCCTATTACCAGGGACGCAGCCGGACCACCCTCGCAGAGCTGCGCCAGCCCTACGATATGCTGCTCCTTAAGGTGCTCTCGCTGTTGCAGGATAGCGACCCGGGGCTGGCCCATGCCATCGTGGCATCGCGGGAAGTGATCTGGGGCATGCTGGCGGACCCCAACAAGTTTGCGACGCTTTAATTTTACCGGAGGAGAAACACAATGAATAAACGTATATATGGCTGGGTGCTCATACTCGTGTTGGCGGCATTTTCCGCCGGGCCGTCGCGGGCGGAGGATGATGCGGCGCTGGCCAAGGACCTGGCGAGTGTGATCACATTGCTGGGGCTGCCCTGTGGTCAGGTCGTGAGCGTCAAACGCCAGGGTGACAACGACAACGTCGCGACGTGCAAGGATGGTAACCGCTACCGGGTATTTTTAAACGCCGAGGGACGGGTGGTGGCGGAGAAGCAATAAAAGGTACAAGACTGCGCGCGGATGGCTGCGTTGCTGTCGCTCCTCGCAATGACGTTATTGTTCACCACGGCACGATCAACCTTCGTGCCATGGTGAACGGATAACTTAGCGCAACGCCGCCTTACATAGCGCCCATCGCCCGCATTAACCCCAAAAGGTCACGCACTGCGTTTAAGCCATGAGCGACGCCGATTCCGACGAAGACCTGATGAGCCGGTACCGGGATGGCGACGCCCTGGCCTTCGAGGCGCTGTATCGGCGTCACAAAGGGCCGCTCTATCGTTATATGCTGCGTCAGTGCAGCGCGGCCGCGCTGGCGGAGGAATTGTTTCAGGATGTGTGGATGAAGCTGATCCACGCGCGCCAGCGCTACGAGGCGCGCGCCAAGTTCACCACCTATCTCTATCGCCTGGCGCACAATCGGCTCATCGACCACTACCGGCGGCAGTCCACGGGCATACCGATTTCCTATGATGACGACGCGGATGAACCGTTGATCGAACAGGTGGCCGATAACCCGGCGCACCAACCGGACAACCAGTTGGCGCGCCGACGACAGGCGCAACAGTTGTTGCAACAACTGGCTGAATTGCCCGAGGCGCAACGCGAAACGTTTCTGCTGCGGGAAGAAAGCGGTTTAAGCCTGGCGCAAATCGCCGAGGTCACCGGTGTGACCATGGAAACCGCCAAGAGCCGCTTGCGCTATGCCGTGGCCAAACTGCGTCACGGGCTCACGAGGAATTAACATGGCGACACGCAAACATCCCAGCGCATCGGACCCCCGCCTGCCCGGCGAGGCGGAGGTCACGCGCGTCTACAACGCCGGCCCACAGGACGAGCCGTCCGCCACCCTCGATCAGAAAATCCTGGCCGCGGCACGCGACGCCGCGCAGACACCCAAGCACCGGGCCAGCTTCGGTGCACGTTGGGCCATCCCCGCCTCTGTCGCGGCGGTGATGTTACTCGGCATAGGGGTGCTGTTGCAGATGCAGGAATCGGGTCTGTGGGGGCCCGCCGACATTGCGTCGGTACCCGCGTCGGCGCCCGCGGAAACACCGCCCACCACCCTGGCGCGCAATACCTTGAAGGAGGCACCGGCCAAGCGGCTCATGCAGGCACTACCCGCGTCGCCCCAGACCAGCGCCCCCCTGGCCGATGGCCTGGTCACGCCGTCGACCGCCGATGCCGTGAAAGCCAAGACCGAGCGTTATGCCAAGGCACGGGAAGTGACCACGGCAGGGGCCAGCTCCGCGGCGTCGAGCGAGCTGCGCGCCGAGCAACCGAAGGTTGCCGCCCTGGCGGATGCGCCACGGACTCTCGACAACATCAAACAGGAAACCGATACGATGACTATCCATGCAAACGTCACCGCCGTACGTGCCAGCGGTCAGGCTGGCGCCTATGAGTTTAACGTCACCCTGCACAGCCCGGACAAAGGCTGCCGGCAGTACGCCGATTGGTGGGAGGTGGTGAGCGAGGACGGCCAGCTGCTCTACCGGCGGGTGTTGCTGCACAGCCATGTGGACGAGCAACCCTTTACCCGCAGCGGCGGGCCGGTACCGATCCACCCGGCGACGCGGGTGTGGGTGCGGGCGCACATGAACACCGGCGGCTATGGCGCCGTCTTCAAGGGTTCGGTGCAAACGGGTTTTGCAGCGGCCACGCCCTCGGCGGACTTCGCCGCGCACCTGGCGACCCAGGCACCGTTACCGACGGGGTGTGATTTCTAGTAAGCCCTGGACAGGCGACAGACCATGGCTCCACTAACTCGTCCAAAATGCGCGGCCTGTCCCTCCCATTTTTTGGCACAGTCAGTTTTCACGGATAAATCGCCGCCGCTCGTTGAGATCAGCTGTTTGTTGCCGGTGGCACGCCGGGTGTCGGCGGACCCTACCCGCGGGCCTGAGAAACGGTGCGTCGACCATACCGCATTGTCAGTCGCACGTTGGTTTGTGGTCGGTGTTTTGCTTGGTATTTGTTCAAAGCATCGGCCGCTGTATCAGCTCGATTTTATAGCCATCGGGGTCCGAGACAAAGGCAATCACCTCGGTCGAACCCTTAAGTGGGCCGGGCTCCCGAGTTATTCTACCACCGCGTAACTTGATATCGTCGCAGGCCTGATAACAATCTTGGACACCGATCGCGATGTGGCCATAGCCAGTACCCAGGTCGTATTGAGAAACACCGTGGTTGTACGTCAGTTCGAGGACGCACGTGTCGGCTTCGTCGCCAAACCCAAGGAAAGTAAGCGAGTAGTTTTTCTCTGGCTGCTCAAAGGTGCGCAATACTCGCATGCCCATCACGTGAGTATAAAAACTTAGCGATCTCGCCATATCGCCCACGCGCAACATCGTGTGCAGTATTCTTCGCCTGTCCATTGAGTTTCCATCTGTAGGTTGTTTGACATCACTTTTAACCATGAGGTGAACCATCATCCTTGATGGTTCAAGACGAGACCCAGGTGCCTTCAGCCCTGGGAAATTGCTTCGCCCAACTGCGCATTGGTCATTGCTTGGCCGCCAATACCCCAGGCTCCATCAACGGCGTGGACGACGTTGATCCAGATATTGGATTTGGGGAGCTTCTTGCCCGACATCTCGTGAATAATGTCGGTCGCTTCCGCAAAATACCCCTGTTGAATTTCTCTGTTGTTAAACGCAAACGACGGCACTTTCCATTCGATAAACGCGATCGATGCCTCCTTCGAGCCTGAGAACGTAGATTCTTTCGGAATTACATGGATGGAACCGACAACGTTGGGCGTCATAACCTTATTGCCCGAGAGACCATGCCATTTCAGCATGGCATCGCAGAGGCGTGCGAACGCCTGTTTTTCGGTTCCGGCCAGTAAAACACCTTTTGAGAGAGTTAGGGTAAGAGGCATGATGATCTCCTTTGATTGAGTTGTATGCGTTTGCTTAGCAACATGTCGCCAAGCCCGGTGTTAAGGTAACGACTGTTTTCTCCAATGGGTGGTTTGTGAGGTTCACGACTTACGTATGACGAAGATGTGCTCGTAGCCTTCTTCTCGCGACGACACCAAGTCGTTGCCGGTCTGCTGGCAGAAGGCGCCGATGTCTTTCACAAAACCCGGATCGGTGGCGATGACTTGCAATGTTTGTCCGGCAATCAAGGCGTTCATGGCCTTGCGGGTCTTGAGAATGGGTAACGGGCAATTCAGCCCGCGGGCATCCAGGGTTTGATCGGTGGTGTTCATCAAAATATCTCCTCTATTGCAGTGAAAAGAATAGACCGGTCGGTATAGTTACAGGTTAAAAAAAACCACATCTACTTTAACGGCACACGGATGGATTTCATTGCAGGGCCCAGCCGGCGAATCAATTCGGGTTCATTACGGGCTTTGGCCAAAAGCTGAATACCTTCAAGATATGCCAGCATGGCGTCGGCTGTGGCTTCTTCGTCTACAGGCGGAATCTCCTTGCTTAGTACCGCGTCTGAGATGGCGGCCAGGATAGGCTTGGCGAGCGAGCGCAAGCATCCATCAACCTTCTTACGCAACACCTCGTCCTGGGTCGCTTGTTCCATGGCCAGGTTACCGAAAGGGCAGCCGGGCATATGGCCATGCTTGTCTGTCTGCGCTTTCTGGAAGGCATATAGCTCCTTCACAAAACGGTCGAGACGTTCCATGGGCAGTCTTTTCGGTGAAAAGGCTTTTGCAATGAGACTCTCATTTATCTGTTCCCGAAACTGATCCATGACGGCAAGCGCCAGATCCCGTTTGCTCCCGAAGAAATGAAAAAAACTCCCCTTGGAAACTCCAGCCTGATCGCAGACGGCAGCAATCCCCACGGCGTCATAGCTGCGGGTATGGAACAGCACTGAGGCGGTGTCCAGAATACGTTGGCGGGAGTCAGTTTTCTGCGTCATGAGTGCAATCATAGTGGACCGGTCGGTCTATGTCAACCCATCTATATAACACCACCAGAGCAAGGGTACATCGCCCACCATCAGGAATGTCGGTGGCCGTGGCGGTGAGCCATGCCCACCCGCGCACAAGACACCCTGTGCACCACGGGTACCGAGATGTGGTAGCTGCGTGGACTTCTTTTTTTATGGAGCGCGGCGGCTTGCCGCCGCTTTCGTCAAAGCGGGAGCAAGCTCCCGCAATCCAAAGACGGGGCGGACAACACCGTTGATCCGGTCTGCGGGGGAGTTGATGTCGATAGCAGAATCTACATCCTGCATCGATGTGGTAATGCGATCGAAGGCGATCACGCTGTATGTAATTCATATAGGGGAAATCAAATGCTGACCGGGAGCCTGCAGCGCCCGAGGAGAGCACTCACACCCTTCTAAAATGAAACAGCCAACAAACACAGAAAAAATCAACCAAAGCATATGAATATTCCCATTGCAACGGGTGTTGAAGGTGATGTACGCGGCGCCCATTTGTCGCACCAAAACCTGAGTTTTCATTTTGCGCGCTGAATTGAGGCATGGCGCCCTACTCCTCGTCCTGATTCCGCGGAGGTCGGGGTCCTTTGCGCGCCGGCTTAGCGTTCGGCGCGGCGCGACGGGCTTGGCTGGCCTTGCTCGCGGATGCCGGACTGTCGCTACGCTGCTCTGCGTGCAACTTCAGGTAACTCTGCCAACGCCGCGCATCCAAGGCGCCGGAGGCAATAGCGGCTTGAATGGCGCACCCCACTTCTCCCTCGTGGCGGCAATCGTTGAACTTGCAGTGTCCGAGAAGCGCGCTCACGTCCTGAAAGGCGTCCTCGATACCCTGCACACCGGTAGCCAACTGAAACTCGCGCATGCCGGGGGTGTCCAGCAACAGGCCACCGTCTTTCAAGGGATGCAGGGAGCGGGACGTCGTGGTATGCCGGCCTTTGTCGTCGCCGGCGCGGGCGGCGGCGGTGGCCTGATGGGCCTGCGCCAGATGGTTGATCAAGGTGGATTTGCCCACGCCGGAGGAACCCACGAGGGCGACGGTCTGTCCGGTGGTACACCACGGTCGCAGGCGCGCCAATTGTTCGGCATTGCGCGCATCGACACACTCGATGGGCACATCGGGGTGCAGTGGACGGACCGCGGTTATATAGGTGTCCACATCCGCCGCCAGGTCCGCCTTGGTCAGGACAATGACCGGCGTGACACCTGCCCCGGAGGCAAGGGCCAGGTAGCGCTCAACCCGCGCCGGATTGAAGTCATCGTTGCAGGAGGTCACAATGAATAAGGTATCGACGTTGGCGGCGATGAGCTGCTCGACATCCCGACTGCCGATGGCCTTGCGCGACAGCTTGTTCTGCCGTGTGAGCATGCGCACCGGTCTTTCACCGCCGTCCGCGGGCATCAGCAGCCAGTCGCCCACCGCCAGATCCCGCGGATCGGGAAACACGCCCACATCCAACGACTGCTCCCCCTGCTGACTCCAGATCGAACAGTGATTGCGATGGATCTGGGCGATGCGCGCCGGGTATCCAACACTCAGTTCGTGGGCGTCCAGCTGCCGCTGAAAAAATGGCCGCCAACCCAGTTGATCGAGACTTAACATAGAATCCAACTATCCCTGCCGGCACACAACAGAACGCAGATTCCCGCCACCGACCTGCCGCCGGCTGGGGAACCTGGGCACAACCCGATGGTCTGACAAAAGTAGCGACGATCCATAAACCTGTTTATTCACTCCGACCAGGCATTAGTGTACTTGAAACCATCCCGCATACTTACCTCCACCCACCCGCCCTTAGCCCGCGCCCCACTGCCTGCCCGATTAATTAAGCTGGGAATCCACCTCAGACTGCTTGATAATCAAAGGACATGCGGTGCGATCCAGGTCAGATCGGCAACCTGCATGCGCTACAGTTGAAATAATTTTACGCGGAGGAGTCACCCCCATGGGAATATCGAGCATCGTCTTGCTGGTCATTATTGGCGCCGTCATTCTGTATCTGATCTCTATTTACAACCAGTTGGTCGCCCTGAAAAACCGCTACAAGAATGCCTTTGCCCAGATCGAGGTGCAGCTGAAGCGGCGCTACGACCTGATCCCCAACCTGGTGGAGACCGCCAAGGGCTATCTGAAGCACGAGCGCGAAACCCTGGAGGCGGTGATCAAGGCACGCAACGTGGCGGCCAATGGACTGGCGACAGCCCACGCCGACCCCGGCAATGCCGGCGCCATCCAGGCCCTCGGCGCCGCGGAGGGCGGTCTGTCCAATGCGATGGGGCGTTTGAGTGTGGTGATGGAGGCCTACCCGGATCTCAAGGCCAGCCAGAATATGCAGCAACTCACGGAAGAACTCGCCAGCACGGAAAACAAAGTGGCGTTTGCGCGCCAGGCGTTTAACGACCAGGTCATGGAGTACAACACTTACCGGCAATCCTTCCCGCAGCACGTGCTGGCCGCGTTCTTTGGCCATGGGGCGGATGCCGCCCTGCTGGAGTTCGTCGACAGTGCTCAGATCCAGGCCGCGCCGAAAGTGGCGTTTTAAGCGCGCGTCCTGCGCACGCCATCGCACGGCATGAACTTCTTCGAGGCCCAGCACCAGGCGCGCCGCAGCACCCTGTGGTTGGTGTTGTTGTTCGCCCTCGCCGTCATCGGTCTCATCCTGTTAACCAACCTGCTGGTGTTGTTAGTACTCAGCTATCAGCAGACGGGGTTGATCTACACAGGTGCTACACCCGCACTCATGCCCGTGCAGGGGGACACCTTCGCCCTGGTTGCCTTGGGCGTGACCGTACTGGTCGCGGGGGGCAGCCTGTTCAAGATGCTACAACTGGCCGGCGGCGGACGTGTGGTGGCGGAAACACTCGGTGGGCAGATCATCCCGCAGAACAGCAGCGACCCGCTGCATCGCAAGATCCTCAACGTGGTGGAAGAGATGGCCATCGCCTCGGGCCTGCCGGTGCCTCCTGTGTATTTGTTGGATGAGCCGGGCATCAATGCCTTTGCCGCCGGCTGGACGTCGGGGGACGCCGTGATTGGCATCACCCGCGGCGCGGTGCAGCAACTCAGCCGGGAGGAATTGCAAGGGGTGATCGCCCACGAGTTCAGTCACGTCCTGAACGGCGACATGCGCCTGAACGTGCGCCTCGCCGGGGTGTTGCACGGCATCCTGCTACTCGGCCTGCTGGGCTACTATCTCATGCGCAGCCTGCGTTATGCGCGCACCTCGCGCAGCCGGGATGGCGGCAGCATCGTGGTGGCGCTGCTGGCCTTAGGGCTGGGCCTGATCGTCATCGGTTACGTGGGCACCTTCTTCGGCAACTGGATCAAGGCACTGGTGAGCCGCCAGCGGGAGTATCTGGCGGACAGCTCCGCGGTTCAGTTCACCCGCAGCCGTGATGGCATTGCCGGGGCATTAAAGAAAATCGGCGGCCTGGAGCAAGGCTCGCAATTGCAAAGCCCCGCCGCAGCGGAGTTCAGCCATGTGTATTTTGCGCCAGGGGTGAGTTACTTCATGCAGTCGTTGTTCACAACCCATCCGCCCCTCGCGGCCCGCATCCGTCGCATCGATCCGCGCTGGAATGGAGAATTCACGCCGCCGCAAACGCAAACCATGCCGCCCCTGGACGCGGCTACGCAGGCCGCAGACACCCCACGCACACGCCCGGTCACTGGCGTGATCATGGGTGCGGCGGTGGCCAATGCCCTGCAGGGTATCGAACACATAGGCAGGCCCTCGGACGCCCACGTAGGGTATGCGAAAGAATTGCTGGCCGCCCTCCCCGCTGACTTGAAGGCGGAGACCCAAGACCCCTACGGCGTGCGCGCCGTCATCTACGCCCTGCTGATCCAGCCAGATGCCCCCGTGCAACAACGCCAGTGGGATCTGTTGCAGGCGCAGGACGATGCCGGGGTGACTGCCAAAACCAAAAAACTCATGCCTGTTGTTGCCGCCCTCGACCGGCGCCTGCGCCTGCCCTTGATGGATCTGTCCCTGCCCGCGCTGCGTGCCCTCACCCTGCCTCAATACCAAGTGTTCAAAAACGTCATGCTTGGTTTGATACACGCAGATAATAAAATCAGCCTCGGCGAATGGGTCTTACAACGCCTGTTGCTGAATCGCCTGGATGAGGTGCATGGCCTGCGCCAACGACCGCCTGCCCGCTATGCAACGATCGAGGCGGTCAAGACCGAAAGCGAACAATTATTATCCCTGGTGGCTTATACCGGACGCAGCAACGATGACGACGCGGCGCGCGCCTTCGACGCGGGTCGCGATGCCATCGGTGCCGGCGCCTTGAAGCTCATTGCGCGCAAGGATCTGTCGCTGCAGCAACTGAATGATGCCGTGGACAAACTCGAACAGTTGAAACCGCTGGTCAAACCACGTTTGCTAAAGGCCTGTGGCACATGCATCGGCGCGGACGGACAGGTGAGTATCGACGGCATCGAGTTGTTACGCGCGCTGGCGAGCAGCCTGGACAGCCCGATGCCGCCGGTGATAGTCACCGCAGCCCTATCAGCACCTGGCGCGCGTCCTCTCTAGATTCGATTACTTCATCGTCTCACACCTGGCAATAACAACGGTGCCGTGGCAACCCTGCAACGTAATGACTTTGAGCGAAGTCCACTTCATCCCCACTTCATCCCCACTTCGTCCACCCATTCCGCCCACTATTCCTCCCCACCCTTGCGACATATGGCGGCTGCGGTTGGCATGCACTCTGTATGGCCTAGGACAAGAACGCCACCCACCAACGCCCTTCAAAATACCTATTGATCCGTATCCACGCAGCTGAAGGAAGCGTAGCCTAGGCTGCGTTGCCTATAATTAATGACATCGGCCGCCGGGGCTTCGGCGATCGATGGCCGACCCTTCCCCTGAAGCCCTGCTCGAGCGCAGAGTGTCGTTGTATTCTTTACCTTCGCACAGGTGCCGCGTGTCGCGCGTTGGCGCGGCGACTTTATTTAAGTCCAGGAGGAAACCATCATGAAGCGAATTTATTATCTGGTGCCAGACGTGAAGACGGCAAAAAAAATCGTCGAGGGCCTGTTGTTATCCAGAGTGGAAGCACGTCGTATCCACGTGCTGGCACGACCCGGAACGTCCCTCGGCGATCTGCCGGAGGCCAGCTTCATGCAGAAAACCGATTTTGTTCCCGGGTTCGAGCAGGGTCTGGCCATCGGCGGCCTGGCCGGCATCGTGGCCGGCGTCCTGGCCGTGACACTGCCGACCGGTATGGCCTTGGGGGGCGGAACGGTGCTGGCTATCGCCCTGACCGGCGCTGCGATGGGCGCCTGGATATCGAGCATGGTCGGGAGCAGCATCGGCAACCGGTGCATACGCCAGTTCCAGGCGGCCATCGAGCGCGGTGAATTGCTCACCATGATCGATGTACCCCGGCATCACGTGGAGGCGATCGAGGCGGTGGTGTTGAAATACTACCCGGCCGCCGTCTGCAAAGGCACCGAGCCGACCATCCCGGCGTTTCCATAACCATCCCTGCCACCGACGGAACGTGTGCGATGGTCGCGACGCGCACGTTCCGTTCTTCCTGTCCCTGCCGTTGAACACTCAACAGAGCGACCTAGTATAACGCCTGGTTTGTAGGGTGGGCATTGCCCACCACACACGGCTGCGGTTGGCACGCGCCGGTGGGCGATGCCCACCCTACCCTATACACTGCGACGGCTATGCGGCATTATTTTATTTGAGGTGTTCTGTTTAGCACGCATCCACCCGTTTCCCCGCCCAAACTGTTTTACAGCCAGTCAGCATAGCGCTTAAAATATCCCCAGCTCGCCCCTGTCACCGAAAGTCTACCAACACATGGAGAAGAATATGGCTAACAGAAAAAGCACGTTTGGCGCATTCAACCAGGGGGACACCCCCACCATTGCCTGTTTCAACCGCGCGACTGTCGGTCTGGGTGTCGATTTTGACGCACTCATCGCCGCCATGCAGGTGTACGTGGACAAGTATGTCGTGCCGGTATGGGGCACACCGGCAAAGCTGATTAAGTCCAACGGCTATGTCAAAGACGCCTGGGCCATGGTGTTTCTCGACGACGCCGATCAACCCGGCGCCCTCGCCTATCATGACCTCACCCCCGACGGCCTGCCTCAGTCCAAGGTGTTCGTGAAGACCACGCTGAAGAGCAGGGAACTGGTGAGTGTGTCGGCATCGCACGAGCTGGTGGAGATGCTGGTGGATCCGGCCATCAACCTCATGACCACCGGGCCTGATCTAAAAACCGTTTACGCCTACGAAAGTGCGGACCCGGTGGAAGCGCTGAACTTCAAGGTCAAGGACATCCCCATGTCCGACTTTGTCTATCCGTCTTATTTCGAGAACTTCCATAAGCCGGCCTCCGTGCGTTTCGATTACCTCAACAAGGTCAAACGCCCATTCCAGATACTCGCTGGCGGCTACCAGATCATTTTCAAGAACGGCAAGTGGAGTCAGGTATTTGGCTCGGCGACCAAGAAAAAACGGTTTGCGCGTGAAGACCGGCGCGGCCACCGCAGCGAACAGCGTGCGGCGAAAAAACTCAAGCGTGCCACCAAAACCGCCGGGGAATAGTCAACACGGCTCTGCCTGAATTTTACCGGGCAGAGTATTTCCACACCCGAGGGCGCTACTACCGCAGGAATAGGCGTTAAGCTTGCGCCTGGCGCAAGTCATGCAGCAGGTAGATCCTGAATATCACCACATTCACAAATAAGCCGAGAAACGCGACCAGCGTCTCGGCAACGATGCCCAGTGCATTGCTGCCGCCATGGGCGTCCGCTATCCATCCGAACAAAAAGCTGAGCCCCATAAGCGGCACATAGATACCGGCGACGGCCGGCAGGATCACCCAAAACAATTCTTTGGTTGTGTCATGGCTTTTGCGTATCGCGGCCAGGGGTTTTAGGCCTTCGACCACCAGATAGATTTCCGCAAAGGACAGCCGCACGGCGATCCATATTCCAGGAACGATCAGGAGCATTAGTCCGGAGGCAATCATAGCGCCCACTAAAAATGTCAGCACCAGCAACGGCCACCAGGACCTGAAGGCGGCGTACAGCAGTTGGGCATTGGTGGGGGTTTCGTGCTGGGTACGTTTGGCCAGCAGCTGGAGCATGGCGCCGGTGTATAAAGGATATAGGAGCAAGTTAGTCAGCGCCGCCCAGAATACGGACGCGGTGTCCGATGTCGCCGTCAATCCATGTTCGAGAGCCGCGGCGATCAGCAGGATCGGTAGAAACAGTCCGGCCATCTGGCGGAGATTGCCGATAGAGAAACGATAGGCGTCGGCAAGTATGGCGATTATGTTCATCGTTATGATTGTGCGGTCCAGGGCGAACCTTGGCCGGCCTGCGGCATGTTACTGGTATACGTTCACGTACCGCGGGCCGGGTCCGATCAGGAATAGTCAGAGGGGGCAGGCCCTGCGTCAGCAGGTTATCAATACGCGCTTACGCTTGTTCCGCTTAACTCAACTGTCGACCCCGGGCTAATGCTTGTCATGCTCATGCGCCGCTTCGCCTCCGGGCGAGGCCGTCAACTCTTTGTATTGTGTCGGCGTCATGCGCGGCAGCTTTTGCGTAAAGGCCACTATGGCCCAGATTTTTTCGTCCGGGTGGGTCTTGCCCCAAGCGGGCATGGCGCTCATCTTTACGCCATGCTTTGTGATCCAGAACAACTCCCCCGGCGACATGTCGGCCACTGAATAGGCCAGCTCGGGCGGTTTCGGGTAGAGGCCATCGCGCAATTCGGAGTTCGTCTTCCCTGGTGCCAGATGGCACTCGACACACATCTCCGCATAGTGCTCGGCGCCGGTACGGATCACCGCCGGGTCGCTCAGATTGCTGGGTGCACTGATCTCCGCGGCATGCCGCGCCACCGATCGATCCATGGTGGTGTGCAATGCCCAACGCGTCACGGCGTAGTGCGGACTGTCGGCACCGATATCGTAGACACCGGAGTAGATAAAGGCCACAACGCCTATAGCTGCTAAAAGGATAAGAAGCAGTAAACCTTTAATCGCTTTAATCACGGTGAGCCCGTCCCCGTCAATTGTTTTACTTAAAATAGCGCTACAGAATATGGCTGATAACTTACACAAGACTGACAGCGGCCCAACCTCACCGGCCGCACGCATCGGCGACCCGGCGCGCCCACCGATGGGTTATCAGGCCCTCGTCGTCGAATCCACAACAGACTCTCCTTAGAATCGTTAGCATAAGCCAGCAGGCCACCCGGGTCACGTGCGCGGGGCATTTATTCTCGTGAGGCATTTATTCTACAGATGAGTGAAATACCATGAACCACAACCCCATCCTGGTGTCCATAGGCAGGATAAGCCTCTGAATCGGCAGGATCCGACCAACAAATTGGGCGCTAGCGGATATTTATATTATATTAAGTCTGCATGTCCAACCGGAAACCAACTTGAGTCTGACCTATCTCCGATGACCTACCGCCCCCAACCCGCCACAGACCTTACCCGACGCCGTCGTGCGCGGATAATGCTGCTGGCGCTGGTGTTTATCCTGGGCAAAGGCCTGCCCATGCCGAGCATGGCGGCGGAACGGGGACACGCAACGCCGACGCCAACCACCGCCTCCCACTGCGCCGAGGCGGCGAGCCACTCTTCCAAAAAATTCGACCCATCCCCCATGGGCCCCGCAGCACCCCCACAGTCTATGCACGACAGCTGTTGCCCTGGAGAGATGGGCGCGTGTGCACTACACTGTGCCATGTCTTTACCTCTGTCGATCCCGAGCATCGCGCTTGAACCGGCGACGTGCACACCGGGCCACGCCCGCGTGCCCTCCCTGGTGCAGCGCGCGCTCCCTCCACCGCAACGCCCTCCCAAAGCCTGATTCCTCCCTTGCTTGTTAGGCGCACCTGCGTGTGCGCCTGTGAGTAGTTTAAAGCGTGAATATTTGTGGCCGGCGCACTGGGCTCAGTGCGCCGGCCACGGAGGACCAGCATGAAAAACCGTCACACACCTCCGGCACAAACCGGAACCATTAATCTCCCCCGCCGCCGCTTCGTGCAGGGAATCACCGCCGGCGGCGTGCTCGCCGGTCTGGGATCCCTGCCGGTTACCGCCTTGGCACTGGACCCTGTCGCGCCGCGGCGCGAGTTGTCCGGCACCGAGTTCGACCTGGTGGTGGATGAATTACCCGTCAACTTTACCGGGCGCAAGCGCACGGCGATCGCGATCAACGGTCAGGTGCCGGCGCCCTTGTTGCGCTGGCGCGAAGGCGATACCGTCACCCTGCGGGTCACCAACCGTCTCAAGACACCCACCTCCATCCACTGGCATGGCATGATCCTGCCCAACGCCATGGACGGTGTACCGGGACTCACCTTCAATGGCATCGCGCCGGGCACCACGTTTACCTATCGCTTCCCCGTTCAACAGAGCGGTACCTATTGGTACCACAGCCACTCGGCCTTTCAGGAACAAACGGGGCACTACGGGCCCATCGTCATCGAACCGCGCAAGCCCAACCCTTACCCCAGCGACCGAGACTACGTCGTTGTGTTGTCAGACTGGAGCGACGAAAGCCCCGAGCACGTGTTCGGCAATCTCAAGAAAATGGATGGCTACTACAACTATGCCCAGCCAACGGCGGCGGATTTTGTGCAGCAGGTAAAAAAGGAAGGCTTTCTCAGCGCCCTGGGCTTCCGCGCCATGTGGGACGAGATGCGCATGAGTCCGCGGGACTTGGCGGACGTGTCCGCGGCCACTTACACCTATCTAATGAACGGCGCCACCCCGGCGGGCAACTGGACCGGGCAGTTCCGGCGCGGCGAGCGCGTGCGCCTGCGTTTCATCAACGCGGCGGCCATGAGTTACTTCGACGTGCGCATCCCCG
>JAYUFH010000083.1:0-2498 GCA_043738765.1 Pseudomonadota bacterium
GGCTGGAATATATGCTCGAGGTCCTGTGCACGGATACCGGCGCCGGTGTCCTTGATCTGAAACCGGGTTATCTCGCGCTTACACGTCACCATCAAGACAACCTCGCCATGATCGGTGAACTTCATGGCGTTGCTCAGCAGGTTGATCAGGATCTGGCGCAGGCGTTTCTCGTCGGCGCGCACCATGGGCGGCAGCGTGCCCAGTGCCTGATAGCGGAACACTATGCCCTTGTCTTCGGCTTGCAGCCGGAACATGCGCACGATCTGCTGGAGGAATTCAGGGAAATTGATCTTGTCATGCGCCAGTTTGATCTGACCGGCCTCGTTGCGCGCCACGTCGAGGATATCGTTGATCAGCATCAGCAGGTGCTCGCCGCTTTGCCGGATAACGCCGAGGGCCTGGCGGCGCGGGGCAGGTATGCTGCCGTCGTTTTGCAGTAGTTGCGCGTAACCGAGGATGCTGTTCAGCGGCGTGCGCAGCTCGTGACTCATGCCCGTCAGAAACCGGCTCTTTGCCTGGTTGGCGCGCTCCGCCTGTTCCTTTGCCAGTTGCAGCATGGCGTCGGTTTTCCGGTGCTCCTCGATCTCCTGTTGCAGCAGGCTCGTCTGCTTGTTGGATTCCTCTTGTGCGACCAGGTGACTTTCGTGCTTCAGGGTAAGCAACCAGGCGCCGATGCCGATCGGCACTAGCAATACCATGAAAGTTTTAGTGAGCGCGTCATTCAGGATTGGCAGGACTGGAAGGTTATGACTGCCTATATCCACCGCTGCCAGGGTCTGTTGATAGTAAACGATGCCGAACACCGCCGCGGCCAGGCCGGCGATGGAGATGAAGCGCAGCACGAAGCTGCCGATGCGCGCGCGCAATTCCGACGGATAATAATCCGGAACAAATACATGTACGAGCGCCGCCAGTTGATCGCGCATGCTTGCCCCCGGCTTGCAGGCATCGTGGCAACGCGCGTCCAGTGTACAACACAACGAACAGATCGGTCCCTCGTAAGCGGGGCAGTGCGCCATGTCCGCGGATTCGAATTCGTGCTCGCAGATGCAGCAACGGCTGGCCACGGTATTTCCGGCCGGCGCCGCTTGACGGGCGATGTAATACCGGCCGCGCGTGATAATGGCGATCAGCGGTGCAAGCACGAAGGCCACTATCAGGGCTATGAACGGCGCGAGTGCCTGCGCCAGCGGGCCAAACGCTCCGCCGAAGGCAGTGATCGACACGATCGAGGCGATCAACATCGACCCCACCCCCACCGGGTTGATGTCGTACAGATGCGCGCGCTTGAACTCGATGTACGGTGGACTCAGGCCGAGCGGTTTGTTCACTACCAGATCCGCCACCAGAGCGCCGACCCAGGCAACGGCGACGTTGGAATACAGCCCGAGCACCTTCTCAAGGGCGCCGAAGATGCCAAGTTTCATTAACAGGATCGCAATCACCACATTGAACACCACCCACACGACGCGACCCGGGTGGCTGTGGGTAAGGCGCGAGAAAAAGTTAGACCAGGCCAGCGACCCGGCATACGCATTGGTGACGTTGATCTTGATCTGCGACACGATCACGAACAGCGTGACTGCCGCCAGTGCCCAGCCCGGGTCGGAGAAGACATAGCGAAAGCCGACCAGGTACATCTGCGTCGGTTCGCTGGCCTTGTCGATACTGATCTCGTGCTGCAACGCGAGAAATGCAAGGAATGCGCCGCCGAGGAGCTTGGCGCCGCCGAGCACGATCCAGCCCGGTCCGGCCACCAGCAGCGCGGTCCACCAACGCGTGCGGTTTTGCCGTTTGCGCTCCGGCAGAAAGCGCAGGAAGTCCACCTGTTCGGCAATCTGGGTGATGAGCGAGAACGCAACGGTCGCGGCGCCGCCAAACAACAACGGATCGAACGTCGTGCCGTTATCCGGCTTGCCGCCAAAGCTCGCCAGGTCGGCGTATGCCAGCGGGTTCTTATAGGCGATGAAGCCAAAGGGCAGGAGCATCAACAGCAGCCACAACGGCTGGGTCCAGAGCTGTAAGCGGCTGAGAAAGGTCACGCCGTACGTCACCAGTGGGATGATGACCAGAGAACTTAACACATAGCCGATACTCAGCGGGATATGGAAGTATAAGTCGATCGCCATCGCCATGATGGCGGCTTCCAGCGCAAAGAATATAAAGGTGAAGGACGCATAGATTAGCGAGGTAATGGTGGATCCAATGTAGCCGAAGCCGGCGCCGCGCGTGAGCAGGTCCATGTCGATATTGTGTTTCGCGCCATAATATGCGATGGGCAGGGCGGTGAGAAACACGATGATACCGACAGCCAGGATGGCCCAGAAGGCGTTGGTGAACCCATAACTGATCGCGATCGATCCGCCGATTGCCTCGAGTGCGAGAAACGATATGGCGCCGAACGCCGTGTTCGCCACGCGAAACTCCGACCAGCGCCGGAACGAACTGGGCGTGTAGCGCAGCGCGTAGTCTTCGAGTGTTTCAGTCGCGACCCAGGA
>JAYUFH010000084.1:0-6580 GCA_043738765.1 Pseudomonadota bacterium
CCGCTTCCGGCGCGGTCTGGGGATCGGCGGGGATTTTTCTATTTCCACCGGAGCTGGCGCACCAGATTTTCATTATCTTTATCCTCACCGGCATGACCGCCGGGGCGGTGGTGAGTTATTCCGCCCGCTGGGAAGTCGGCCTTCTCTTCATCGTGTTGACCCTGGCGCCGCTGTCGGCGCGTTTGTTGATGCATGGTCAGGCCATGCACATGGCCATGGGCTTTATGGGTCTGGTGTTCATGCTGCTCATGGTGCTGACCACGCGTCGCATGTACCAGACCACCCTGACCTCTCTTAGGCTGCGTTTCGAGAACAGCAGTCTGATTGAAGTGCTGGCTGGTGGCAAGGCCGCGACCGAGGCGCTCAACCTGGAACTCAAGCGTGAGATCGACGAGCGCTCGCGCGTGGAGGAGGGGTTGCGCGACAGCGAAGCGCGCATGCGCACCCTGATCGAAAGTGTGCCGGACGGCATCGTCACCATCAGCGACCAGGGACAGCTCGAATCGATGAATCCCGCCGCCGAGCGCATTTTCGGTTACAAGGCAGAAGAACTTATCGGCCGACACTTCAACAGCCTCATGCCGGAAACCGAGCGTGCCGAATATGATGGCTATGTGCGGGCACACCTGGGTCTTGGCGGGAACAAGGCGATTGGTTTTGGGCTGGAGATCACCGGTCAGCGCAGGGATGGCAGTGCGTTTCCCATGGAACTGGGCATCAGTCACATGTGGCTGGAGCGCCGGCACTTGTTCATCGGTATCGTGCGTGACATCAGCGAGCGGCGCGCGGTCGATCGGATGAAGAACCAGTTTCTCGCGACAGTGAATCATGAGTTGCGTACACCGCTTACCTCGGTATTGGGTTCGCTTGGGCTGTTGTCCGAGGGTATCGCTGGCGAGCTGTCGGATCGTGGCCGGTCATTGCTCGACATCGCGCGCAACAATGTGGAGCGTCTGGTGCGCCTCATCAGTCATATCCTGGATATGGATGACATCCAATCAGGCAGGATGCGCCTCGATTTCCGCCCAGTCGGCCTGGGTCGATTGGTGGAGCACGCGGTGGAGGACTGTCGCGCCATGGCGTCCGCGACCGGCGTGCATATCGAATTGCGCAACACCGTGGCACGCAGGCTGGTCTATGCCGATGGTGAGCGCCTGTTGCAGTCACTCAATCATTTATTGTCCAATGCGTTGAAGTACTCACCGCACGGCGGCAAGCTGGCTGTGGAGGTGGAATCGGTCGATGGTTTTCTGCATGTCACGGTGACGGATCAGGGTCCGGGCATAGCGGAGCAGTTTCGCGAGCGCATCTTCCTGCCGTTCTCCCACGCGGGCCTGGACGATTCCGATTCCCGCACCGGCGCCGGCCTGGGGCTGAGTATCGCCCGGGCCATTATCGAGCAGCACGCGGGGGTTATCGGGTATGAACCCGGGAAGGAAACCGGCGCATGCTTTTACTTTGAATTACCGGAGTTGCATAATAGCGCGCTCGAATCCACCTTGGACGTCCCGGAGTGAAGCGGCAATGAGTTATAAGAATGTGGAAGTAAAGAAGAAGGCCAACGTCTACCACGATGGTAAAGTCACCAGTCGCACGGTTATCACGCCGCAGGGAGAGATGAAGACCCTCGGCGTCATGCTGCCAGGCACCTACCGTTTCAGCACCCAGGCAGCGGAAGTTATGGAGTTGACCCAGGGCCATTGCCGCGTAAAGCTTGCTGACCAGCAGCAGTGGGCCGCCTACCAGGCGGGTGAACGCTTCAGTGTTCCGGCCAATTCGCATTTCGAAATCGAGGTCGACGACCTGCTCGATTACGTTTGCCATTTCGGTTGATTCACAACTCAATTTTAAATTCAGCCACTGCCCAATCGCAGTCTACGCAGATTAAGTGTGGCGATGCGGTTGGTGACAAGCTCTAACGGAGCCACGCGAGGGTTATAGCATCATGGGCACCCAATCATTCTTCATCGCCGGCACCCTGCCGTTTATTCTACTCGGTGCCCTGCACATCATTTATACATTGATCGACATCCGCATGCCGACCCGGTTCGCGCCCTATAAAGACGAAGTGCGTCTATCGATGCTCGGCAGCACCCTCATGGTGACGCGCCAGACCAATATGTGGCGTGCCTGGCTTGGATTGAATATCAGCCACGGCCTGGGCGCGCTGTTTTTTGGGTTGGCCTATCTCGCCATTGCGGAATTCGATTTTGAATTGCTCATACGAGTTCCAGCCTTACTGTATCTGGCGCCGTTCATGGCGCTATGTTATGTGATCCTGTCCATCAAATACTGGTTTAATGTCCCGGCGATAGTAACGAGTCTTGGCTTTGCCTGCTTCGCTGCCGGGGTGCTCGTCAGTTAGCCCCGGGGTGCGTGGTCGACAGTGGTGTTCAGGCAACCGCTGACGCCGTGCTAGGGCAATGCATCCACCAGCACCCCGACGCGCACCCCGAATGCCCGTGCGATTTTGGCTAGTTGCATCAGACTGATGTTCAACTCGCCGCGTTCCACATGGCCAATGTAGTTGCGATGCAGTCCGGCATGTTGCGCCAGATCCTCCTGGCTCCAATCGCGTTCTGTGCGCAGTAGTCGTATACGTCGTCCAAGGTGTTGCGCCAGGCGTGACGGTGTTATCGATTGGGTTTGTATCAGCTGATCCATTGCCTGTCTCTCTCAGGTTCACTTCGCTGTACCGCTGGTTGGGTACGGCGTGTTGGTTATCACGCGACCGGTATTAGGACGGTGATCGATAATCCTGTCGGTGGTCCCTGTCCAGGGGGTCATCCGTCTCCCGGTCGTCACGTGCAATCAACAGGTCCGGGTGCGCGTGGATGCCGATGCGCACCTGGCCATCGTCGATGCGACTGACCAGGATTTCTATGGGTCCATCACGAAACAGTTCGGCGACGGTGGTAGTGGGGCTGAGGCAGGGCTTGGGGGAAATTGTCAGAAGTTGGCCGGGTTTGCGGGTCAGTATCAGCATGGCGATCATCCTTGTTGGTGTGACTTCCGGTGTTCATTATGAACCTGATTATGTGGGCATGTTATCTGCCTAATAAGCACATATTAGTGCTTTATATTGTAAATGTAAAATAATTGCAAGCGGTGATTGGGAGAAACACACTACCGTGTGTATAGTGCTCAGAAAAAGCAATAGGAAGCCTCATGTCAGCGAAGACAAAAAACCAGTGGGATGCCCATGCGCGTAACCTCGTCAAAGGTGAACTCGCCCGTCGTGGCCTGAATTATGACGACTTGGTGTTGAGACTGAAAAAAATCGGTGTCGACGACAATGCCAATAATTTGCGTTCGAAAATAAACCGCGGCACGTTCAGCGCTACTTTTTTACTACAAGTCTTGCAGGCCATCGGTAGTAAATCCCTCGATATATACGTGGACTAACCCCCGACCGGCGGTTAACGCCGCACGTTGTAACGCCTAGTAGCTAATCCCCTCCCGGTAGGACCCCGTGCACGCCTTTTGCCTGGCGTAAAACTTGCACTGCTAGATAGATTTTATCGAAGACTGACTAGGGTGAGGGTCTTCTTGCAGGTGGCGTGAATCGACCGGCGTGAGACGAGCCGACGCAGGGCGCGAGTGTGGCGTAACAACCTCTAATAAATAGTAAGGATTGACTATGTTGACGCCTAGAGGGTCTCGGGATGCAGGGGGGGCGGAGCCTCCTCGATGACAGGATCCGCGCACCTGGCGTGACCAGAATTGGCAGGCGGGTTAGGGCACGTATGACGATTTCCGGCACTTCCTCCAGGTTTCCCGGCTCGAAAAGGGACCGGCACGCCTGCCCTCAGGGGGTACCGAATAGCAATAATCCACCAGTCTATGGCCATGTTACAGCACCGGCCGCTACGCACCGTGGTAGCAACCTGGTCCGGTCCATTGCAGGATTCCGTTATACCGAAGCGCGGTTACGGAGCGGCGGGAATCACAAACAATGACTGGCCAAAAAATTTCTGTATTGCTGATTGATGACGACCTGGATAGTGCACGCCAGATACGTGCACTATTAATGGGCGCCGGGCCAGACCGATACGAAGTGGTGCATGTCTGTCAGCTGCGCGCGGCGCGCAAAATTCTCATGGACACCGCCTTCGATTGTGTATTGCTGGATCTATCGCTGCCAGATTCCATGGGACTCGGCGGACTCAGTGATCTGCATGCTATCGCACCCGGGGTACCGGTCGTGGTCTTGGGCGAACAGTATGACGAGCAACTCGCCCTGCAGGCGGTGCAGCTGGGCGCGCAGGATTTTCTATGTAGGAATTTTTCCGAGGGCGCTTTGCTGGTGCGGTCTGTGCGTTATGCGGTCGAAAGACGACGGGCATACGATATTGCGGCGCGTCTCGGGCGCGTGGTGGATGCCTCCTCCAATGAACTCTATATATTCGACGCCGACAGCTTGTTTTTCCTGCAGGTAAACGCCGGCGCCCAGTTGAATCTCGGGTATTCGATGCAAGAACTGGGGGGCATGACTCCGCTCGATATCCAATTTGAATTCGACCGCATGGGTTTTAATCAGCTGTTGGCGCCTCTGCGTGGTGGCGTGCAGGAACATATGGCACTTGAAACCACCTTGTGTCGGAAAGATGGCAGCAGTTATCCGGTGGAGATGCGTTTGCAGCTGTCCCGCAACGAGCGCCCGCCGGTATTTTTTGCCGTGGTCCAGGACATTACTCAACGCAAAGAGGCGCAAGAGCAGCTGAGTTATCTCGCCAATTACGATTCCCTGACCGGTCTGCCTAATCGTGCCCTGCTGCAAGACCGGTTGGAGCAGGCGATTATGGATGCCAAGCGCAGGCAGCGAAGAGTCGCCGTTATGTTCGTCGATCTCGACAGGTTCAAGGTTATCAACAACACCCTGGGACACGATGCCGGCGACACCTTGTTAAAAATGGTGACAACAAGACTGACCCAGAGTGTCCGCGCCAATGACACCGTGGCGCGGCTGGGTGGCGACGAATTCATGGTTGTCCTGAAGGATCTGTCCGAAGCGGACGATGTGCCGCGCGTGGCAAGCAAGCTACTCGCCGGTTTCACCAGGTCATTCATGATCGATGGTCACGAATTGTTTGTGACACCCAGTATCGGCGTATCCATATTTCCGGATAATGGCTCCGATGCGAAGACACTGTTCAGGCACGCGGATTCGGCTATGTATCACGCGAAGGACTCGGGACGGAACCGTTTCGAATTTTTCGCAGAAGAGATGAACGCCAAGATTGGTAAACGCCTTGCGCTGGACACAGCGCTGCGTATCGCATTGGAGCGCGATGAGTTCCTGCTGCACTATCAGCCTCAGGTGGATCTGCGCTCGGGACGCATCGTCGCTGCCGAGGCCTTGGTGCGCTGGAACCATCCACAGCGCGGCCTTGTCCCGCCGGATGAATTTATCCCGTTGGCCGAGGAGACGGGTCTGATTGTTCCACTGGGTGAGTGGGTGTTGCGTAATGCCTGTCGTCAACTCAAGCAGTGGCATACACATGGGTTTGCCGAATGCCGTATGGCCGTGAACCTGTCTGCCCGGCAGTTTCGTGATGATAATATCGGTGATATGGTTCAACGTGTGCTCGCGGAAACAGAATTGGAACCAAAATTTCTGGAGCTAGAGATCACCGAAAGCCTGCTGCTTAAATCCAATATCTCCGGCATGGACCTGATTCTTGCACAACTGCGCATGCAGGGTCTGTCCTTGTCCATGGATGATTTCGGTACTGGCTATTCTTCCTTAAGTTATCTGCACCGGTACCCATTTACCATACTTAAGATTGACCGATCATTTGTCCGGGACATATCCGCCGGTTCCAATGCGGCGGCCATCGTGCGCGCGGTGATTGCCATGGCGCACAATCTCGGCATGCGTGTAGTAGCGGAAGGTGTCGAACTGGATGAGCAATTGATCTTTCTTACAGAACACCGCTGCGATGCCATGCAGGGTTTCCTGTTCAGCAAACCCGTGACCGCCGATGCCTTCGAGGCACTCATGCGTGAAGGGACAAGGCTCAGGGAGTTGTTTTCAAATGATACGGCAGCAAAGCGAAATATTTGTTGATGCACGGCCTGAGGCCGGTTGCGCCTTAACCATCTGTTCCGGTTGGATGCCTTTCCCGAGATCGGTCACCGCGACGCGCGCACATTCGCACTGCAGATCCAGCTTACCTGCCTCCATGCCGACGAGGTCGAGGATGTCGATCTCCTCCAGCCAGCGGAACCGTTTCTTTTCATTTTTGTGTGTGGCGGGCGGTGTCATTTTTCCGCGGACCCGGGACGGTGAGCATAGAGGTAGTCTGGCGGGACGGTTGCCACCGGAGATGATTCACCCCAAGACCGGGCGCGTGCACACCTCGTATCATCAGGCGGTGGCTGCAACCGGACGACTGTCGTCGTCCGATCCCAATCTGCAAAACATTCCGGTACGCACCGAGGAGGGCCGGCGCATTCGCCAGGCGTTCGTGAGCTGACCCCATACTGGTCTTTATCCCCGGATCGTTATCTTCTTCAGCATCATAGTGGAATAGTAAAGTGTCATCCGCTCGTTGAGATTCTCGGCGGGATTCTTGCC
>JAYUFH010000085.1:0-17497 GCA_043738765.1 Pseudomonadota bacterium
CGCAACAAGAACCGGCGTGTGGTGCTGGTGGTACTGGCGGATGGCGATGCCAACGATGTGCTGCAGACGTCGCATGCCGCACTGCAGGGCATCAAGCACGCCGCCGATAGGCAGGGCTTGGCGCCGCAGGATACGGCCGCAACGACCGCTGGGACTGCGGCCACGATGCACGATGCCGTTTCGGGCGTGGCGGCACCCGCGCCGACGATAAAGATTGTTCCGCCCTTGCCTGTCACCTCGTCCGGCGCACAGCGGAGCGGGGGCACGCCGTGAAGGTCTGGGCGGTCGCCAATCAGAAGGGCGGGGTCGGCAAGACCACCACTGCCGTCAGCCTCGCTGGCCTCTTGGCCCGGGAGGGTCATGAAACACTGCTGGTGGATCTCGATCCACACGGTTCCATGACCGCTTATTTTGGCTACGACCCGGATGGCATCGAAGACGGTGTGTATCGTTTGTTTGAAGGCAGCGCTGCCGTGGGCCGGGACATGCCGGTGCCGGTACTGCGCCAGACCCGCTTCGAGCATCTGATACTGCTGCCTGCCTCTACGGCCCTGGCGACCTTGGACCGCCAACTCGGCGCTCGCGATGGCATGGGCCTGGTGCTGGCGCGTTATCTGCGGCGTCTGTCGGCGCGCTTTGAATATGTATTGATCGATTGTCCGCCGGTGCTGGGTGTGTTGATGGTGAACGCCTTGGCGGCCTGCGGCCACCTGGTGATTCCGGTACAGACAGAGTTTCTCGCACTCAAGGGTCTGGAGCGCATGATGCATACCCTCGACATGATTTTGCGCGCACGTAAAATCGACATTCCTTATACTATTGTGCCGGCCTTGTTCGACCGCCGCACGCGCGCCTCGGTGGACAGCCTGCGACAGTTGAGGGAGACCTATCCGAAGCATCTCTGGCAGGGTGTAATACCCGTGGATACCCAGTTGCGCGAGGCCAGCCGTCTGGGCGGACCCATCACCCATATTTTTCCCAAGGCCCGCGGCACCCTGGCCTACCACGGATTGCTCGAGAGCTTGCTCGCTTACCGGCCGACGCCGCTGGATACCGCCGCCGCAGAAATAGTCGAAACGCGTCCGCAGACTGACGGTGGCGCGCGCGGAGTGGCGGGATGAGTGAGACCTCGCCCCGCCACCCGCGGTTGCCGCCGCAAGCGGAGGCCTTGCCGCGTTATCTCGACGCGTTGCTGCGCGAAACCTGGGAGGCGCCCATGGATGCCTTCGAGCCGGTAGACCTGACGCCATCAGTGGAACTAGCGGCTCCCACCGCGGAGTCGCTGTCACCCATCCCCGTCGTGCAAGCCGCCGCGTCGGCACCGACGCGGACTGCGAATGTCCCTCCGCCCCTGGATGCACAGGTGTCTTCCGCCGCAGCGCCCTTTGAGGCACAACTCTTTCATTTAGCCGGGCTGACCCTGGCGCTGCCGGTGTCGGCGCTGGCGGGTATCGTGGATAGCGCCGACTTGGTGACCACCGGGGAAGCGGATGCCCCGTGGTTGCGCGGACGACTGTGCTACCGCCATGGTGAAATTCAGGTAGTGGATACCGCGCATTGGGTCCTGCCGCCGGGCATGTCGTGGTCGCCGGCGAGTCATCGTTATCCGATTCTGATTATTGCCGATGGACGATGGGGTCTGGCCTGTGATGGGATCGGCGCCGTCGTCACTCTGGATCCGGCGGCGGTGCGCTGGCGTTCGGCGCGCACCCAGCGCCGCTGGCTGGCGGGCATGGTCAGTCAGCCGAGCTGTGCGCTGCTGGATCCAGTCCAGCTTGAGGCCTTGTTTGTGGAGGCCCTGGGGACACCCTCGCCCTGATCGCACTGATTTTACCCCACATTCTTCGCCGTCTGGCACGGTTAATGCTTGCTTATCTGTACGTGTCGGATTTTTGACGTCACTTAAGTTAACTCATTGATCTATAATTTTTCGCAACCCGTCATTGTTTGTTCTTATTTGAAAGAGGGCAGTTTATGAGTAAAACCTCGCAAGGTCAGGATCCCGTGGCGCAATGGGTGACGTTCTATTTGGACAAGGAACGCTATGGCGTCAATGTCATGCAGGTGCAGGAGGTCTTGCGGGTGAGCGAAATCACCCCGGTGCCCGGGGCGCCGGACTATGTGCTGGGCATCATCAACCTGCGGGGTAATGTGGTGACGGTGATCGATACCCGCCAGCGCTTCCATTTGCCGCCGCGGGAAATGGACGACTCGACCCGTGTCGTCATCATGGAAACCGAGAATCAGGTGGTGGGCATACTGGTGGACAGCGTGGCGGAGGTGGTGGAGTTGCGCGCCTCCGAGATCGGAGCGGCGCCGAATGTGGGTAACGAAGAAAGCGTGCGCTTTATCCAGGGTGTGAGCAGTTTGAGCGGAGAGCTTTTGATACTCATCGACCTGAACAATTTATTCAGCGACGAACAAAAACGCGAACTGGCCGCTTTATAGGTCACGAGGTGTGACATGCCGGATGTCGGTGACGTGAAACCATTGCTCCCGATATGGCCGAAACGGCCGACAGACGGCGATGGCCAGCGTAAACGTCCGCCACCGGCGCAGGACAAACCGCCCGGAGCCGTGCCGGGCAAAGACGATGACGACAATGGTCATGTGGACGAATATGCCGCCGGAGAATAAATATGGAAAATAATTTAATACAGATATTCGCCGTGTCCGCTTTGCTGGGCGCGGCCCTGCTGCAAGCCATACTGGCGATCGCCGGCTACCGCTCGCGCAGTGAACGTTGCCAGCGTGAGCAGAGCCTGCATGCCCTGCAAGAAGAGTTGATGGTGATTAACGCTGAGAACACGGCCTTGGGACGACGCCTCAGACTGTTGGAGCAGCACCTATCGCAGGTGTCCGTACAGCAGGAACAACATCCTGTCCGCACGGGTCCCGTCGGGCAGGCCTACGAGGTGGCGGTGAACCTGGTGCGCAAGGGCACAAATGTGGACGAGTTGATCGCCACCTGCGGTTTGTCCCACGGGGAAGCGGATCTGATTATGCGGCTCTACGGCGCCCCCGCGGTGGGCGATGCGAATACTGCGCCGGTCAAGCCGAAGCGACAGGCGTTACCAACGCACTCCGCGGCCGCCGCTTATGAGGCCGCCTATTGAATTCAGGTGTCGTGGTTTCGGCGCCTTAGTCGTGAAATACAGACGCGTGGGCAGGGTGCCTCTGGGCAGGGAGGGTTAAAACCAGTACGATAGCCGCAGTACGACCTGAATAAGAAGAGGCCGCAAATGGCGCCAGAACATACAGAGCAGACACGCCAGAGCGATAAGCGTATCGCGCCGGTATTTACCAGCAACCCCACCGTCACGGGTAAGAACCAGGACCGTTCTCTACGACTGCTGCTACAACTGCAGACCTCCCTCGAGGCGGGCGCAGTCGTGCGGTTATTTGCCGATGAATGCGCCAAGTATGTGTCGTACGACAGCCTCATCTTCAGCAACAAGGTGGATGGGGTCGAGATCGAGACCGGCAATGCGGCGCGCCATTCCTGTCACTACCGGTTGGTGGTGGCAGATGAATCCCTCGGCCAGTTGACCCTGACCCGGGCCCTGCCCTTTAGCGATGCGGAAATCGTCGAGTTGGAAGACATGCTGGTGTCTCTGGTGTATCCGTTGCGCAACGCCCTGCTTTATCAACGCGCCTTGCAGTCCGCGTTGAAGGATCCGCTTACCGGGTTGTATAACCGCACGGCACTGGATGCCGCCCTGCAACGCGAGTTCAATCTTGCGCGACGCAACAAAAGCGCGCTCTCCCTGCTGGTGCTGGATATCGACAACTTCAAGATCATCAACGACACCCATGGACACACCGCCGGCGATGCGGTGATCAAGGCGTTGGCGGAGTCGATCGCCGCCCAAAGCCGCAATACCGACATCCTGGCGCGCTTCGGCGGTGAGGAATTCGCGTTGTTGTTGAACGGCACCGGTGCGGCGGGTGCCCAGGTGATCGGCACGCGTATCTGCGAGGCTGCGCGCGCCATTGTCTGCAAAGTGAAGGGGGCGCGCATCCACTTCAGCGTCAGCGTCGGGGTCGCCACCCTATCCCGCGACAAGAATGAAAAGTCTTTGTTCGAACGCGCCGACAAGGCGATGTATGTGGCCAAACGCGGCGGTCGCGACCGGGTGTGCGTGGCGGAGTAAGCGGCACGCACTGGTTTCTGTCGTGGACCGAAGCGGAGCCGATGCTTGAGTCGTTCGCCACAAACTCCTCAAGATTTTCCAGGCTCTGTCCACCGCCTTCGGTCATCCCCACTTCAACAAAAAATACATACAGGCAACGCCAGCGACCTCTGAAAAAGTCCGCTCTCTCCCGCGTATTTCGGACCCACTGCGGGAGGCAAAACCGCTGGTCGAGGGTTAGGGATAGGGAACGTAAACGGAAAGCGGCTGCCACTGGTTGTGCGTAGTGGTTCACCATGGTCAGCACCGACAGGTGTTGCGAGATCAGTGTTGCCCCGCGTCGTTTGCGTATCCACCGGCACCCACCTTGCCGCGGAACACCAGATATTGGTAACCGTTGTAGATCAACATTACCGGCAGCAGCATGCCGACACCGGAGAGCATGAAGATCAGTGTCTTGGACGACGCAGCCGCGTCGCCGATGGTGATGCCCGGTGGCACCAGCTGCGGATAGAGGCTGATGGCGAGACCGGCGAAGGAAAACAGGAAGATGCCGAGGCTCCAAAAGAAAGGTGCACGCTCCTGACGCCGGCGCAGGCTGCGTAGCAGCATGAAGAATGCGCCTGCGGCACCGAGTGGTAGCAGCGAAATGGAGTAGATGCCGGGGTAGGTGAACCACTTGGCCGCCACGTAGGGGTGTAGCAAGGGCGTCGCGACGGTCACGCCGATGCCGGCCAGCAGCATCAGCACTGCTGCCCAGGTGGCGCGCCGATAGCTGCGTTGCTGGATCTCCCCTTCGGTTTTGATGATCAGGTAAGTCGCGCCGAGCAATGCGTAACCGAACACCACGCCCACCGCCACCAGCAGCGGGAACGGACTGAGCCAGTCCCAAAACCCACCGGAGAAGTGTCGCTGTGTCACCGAGATGCCGCCGATGATGGCGCCGAGGGAGAAGCCCTGGGCGATAGCGGCCAGCAGACTGCCGGCGCCGAACGCCACGCCCCACGCGGCCTTGCGGCGCGCGTGCTCGTGGAACTCGAAGGCGACGCCGCGAAAAATCAGTCCGAACAGCATCGCCATGATGGGGATGTACAGCGCATGCAACACCACGCCATAGACCAACGGAAAGGCCCCGAACAGCGCGCCGCCCAGCAGCACCAGCCAGGTTTCGTTGGCATCCCACACCGAACCCAGGCTCGCCATCATCACGCCGCGGCGGTCTTCGTCGCAGGCGAACAGCGACAGCACCCCCACACCCAGGTCGAAGCCATCCAACACCACGTACAGCACCAGGATGAGGCCGATCAGGAAGAACCAGATGTTGCCGAGGAAAAGCTGAATGGGATCCATGTGCACGCGCCTCTTGATGATCACTGCAGGAACATCTGAATCGGATCTTTATCTCTGCAAAGAAATTACGCCATGTTATGGAACCGGCGCATCGAAGTCGGGGCCTTTATGAATCAGGCGGCGCGCGAAGACGATAAAGGCCACGAGCAGGCCGGTGTAGACCACGACGTACAGCGCGAGGCTGGTGCCGACCGCGGCGGCCGGCAGTATCGACACGGCGTCGCGGGTGCGCAGCAGTCCGTGCACCACCCAGGGCTGGCGTCCGACTTCGCGCGTCAGCCAGCCCATCTCCACCGCTATATACCCGAGGGGGATGGCTGCTATCCAGGCCATCAGCAGGCGCCGTTGCGCGCTGATGCGCGCGGCGCTGAGTGCGCCCCGGCGCCAGGCCCAGAGGGTCCATAGCGTCAGCGCGAACAGCGCCATGCCGATAACCACCATGACGCGGAATGCGTAGAACGGAATCAGTACCGGTGGCCGATCTTGCGGCGGAAAATCGCGCAGGCCTTTTACCTGCCCGGTGGGTGTATGGGTAGTAATCAGGCTCAACGCATAGGGGATCTCGATGCTCCAACGGTTGCGCGCGTTGGCCGCATCCGGCCAGGCCAGCAGTGCCCAGGCGGCGCCGTGCCCGGGCGGATTGGTCTGCCAGTGCGCCTCCGTCGCGGCCAGCTTCGCCGGCTGGTACTCGGCCATCACCACGCCGCTGGCGTCGCCGATGAGGATTTGCAACGGCGTGACGATGACGCCGACGAGCAGCGTGAGGCGGAACGATTTGAGAAAAAACGCCACGTGGCGTTTTCTGAAAATATACCAGGCACTGATCCCGCCAATCACGAACAGGCTGGTTTCAAGGCAGGCGAACCACATGTGGCTGACGCTGGTGAGCATGGCGGGATTGAAGATCGCATCGAAATAACTGTCCACCACGACCTTACCGCTCTCCAGATGCACACCCGCCGGGGTCTGCATCCAGGCGTTAGCGACCATGATCCAGAAGGCCGAGAGGGATGCGCCCAAGGCCACCATGACGGTTGCAAACAAATGTATGCCCGGCGCGACGCGGCGCCAGCCAAACATCATGATGCCGAGGAAACCCGCTTCGAGCATGAAGGCCATCGCGCCCTCGAAGCCGAGGATGTTGCCAAAGAAGTCACCGGACGCGATGGAGAATGGCGCCCAGTTGGTGCCGAACTCGAATTCCAGGGGGATGCCGCTCACCACACCGATGCCGAAATTGAGCAGCAGCAAGCGACTCCAGAAGCGCGCGTGGTGATAGTAGTCTGTGTCACCGGTGCGGATCCAGAGCGTCTCGACGGTGACCAGGAAGAGACTGAGGCCGATGGTGAGCACTGGCCAGACGATATGAAACATCGCCGTAACGGCGAACTGCAGCCTTGAAAGAAAGGCGTGGTCGATCAGGGAGTCCATGCAATTCATTCCCAGGAACCAGGCGGTGTCCACTGGCACGCGACGTGCCAAGCCTGGCACGGTTGCAGCCCTCCGGGTTCTGCGTGCCTCGCGTTACGTGCTGGCAGAAATGTCAGCTACCAGCGAACCCAGCTGCCTCAATACGTGCTGAAACAAAGTATACCTTGCCGGTGGAATTGCGCGCGAGATGAAGATTCTGCCGGTTGGCATTGGAAATATTAATGACGCGTCCTTTATGACTCAAGGTGGCTCAAGGCTGCCGGGGTAAGTGGGGGGAGGTATCTCACGCAAGCGATCGGCGTGAACAACCAGTTGTCATCTTTGCCCCGGCGCCATCACCCCTGTGCCGGCAGGCCATGCAGCTGCCTAGGGAACCCCTGAACAAGTCCCCCCTCCCCCGCGCACTTCGGGGGAGGGGGGACGTAGCCTGATAGTTTCTACCATATGTTCAGAAGTTCTCTAGCGCTCACGGCTGGGTAACTATTGGGTTTACACAGCACACCGCTCGCCTGCGCAAGCAAAGTACGCGCCAGCCAACCCGGACATTATCGATACTTGACATCCTATCCAGGGGGATAGGATACTGGGACACAGGCACGCAGCCAATTTCCGCATCCATACGAGCCAGAGAGGAAGACACATGACGGTAGAAGAGCAACAGATGAATGGGTCGCCGCAACGAAACATCCATAGCCACACGTGGATAGTCGGCGTTATCGGCTTGATCGCCGGGTTGTTGTTGATGGTCTACGTGCCGTCACTCAAGGCGGTATCGGACTCGCTGTTGTTGTTCGCCGGATTCCACCTCGTCGGGGGCGTGGTGGTGCTTGCCTCGTTGTACAGCCTGACGCTTCGGCGTTTGTTGCGACGTGTGCGGCAGAGCAAGGTCAAAACACCAACGAATACTGGCGATCAATACGATTTCGGCTGGGGCCCTGAATGGATGAACGGCCTGGCGGTCGTGGCACTCGTGGCGGTTGCGGCCGCCATTGCACTCCAAGTGGCTGCCCCCCGGTGGTGGCCTGCGTCGTTTCTGTTACTGCTGCTGGCAGCGGCCGCCTTCGCGGGGAATTCCATTATGCGCTCGTTCCGGAGCCGGGATCACATCGTGTTGCCGATGGTGGATCTGCTGCGGAGCGACCACGACGTGGTCCTCGATGCAGGATGCGGGGCAGGCCGCACGACAATCGCCCTAAGCAGGGTATTGCGCAATGGCCGTGTGGTCGCCGTGGATCGGTTCGATGCCGACTATATTGATGATGGCGGGCGCGGCCTGCTCGAACGCAATCTGCGTATCGCCGGCTTAACGCAAAGGGTGCAAATAGAAACCGGCGACCTCACCGCCTTGCCCTTCGGCGACGCGAGCTTCGACAGCGTCGTCAGCACGAATGTCTTCGATCACCTCGGTCGGGGCAAGCAGCAGGCGCTGCGCAATGCGTTCCGCGTGCTCAAGCCGGGAGGACGCTTCCTGATGGCGGTCTGGGTTCCGGGTTGGGCGATGTTCGCCGTCGCCAATGTTCTGTCGTTCTTTCTGACGTCCAAGGAGAGCTGGCGGACCATGGCGCGCGACGCCGGTTTCGAGATCGTCGATGAGGGCGCCATTAACTACGCCTGGTTCGTCGTCCTGAAAAAACCCGCTGCGCCCTCCGCTGTTATCGTCTGATCGTCCGGGAGACAGGCTATGAAAAAGAAGCACGCCAGCCACACCGACATCGTCGTCCGCCTGAAGCGCGCCCAGGGTCATCTCAGCTCCATCCTCACCATGTTCGCCGATGGAAGAAGCTGTCTCGACTTGGCGCAGCAGCTGCATGCCGTCGAAAAGGCCGTCAGCAACGCGAAGCGCGAACTGATCCATGATCATATCGAACACTGCCTGGTAGAAGAAGACGGCACGGATCCCAAGGCCGCCCTGCGCGAATTCAAAGCGCTCTCGAAGTATCTTTAGGAGGTTGGCATGCTGCACAAATTCTCCGCCTGGTTGAGATGGGATGACCACAGCCACAAGCACAGTGGAACCCCGCACCAGCACGGGGAAGGGCATGGCCATCAACACGGTGCCATTGACCCCACGATCACGACAACAGAACGTGGGATATGGGCGATCAAATGGTCGTTTGTCATTTTGCTGGTTACGGCCCTCTTTCAGGTCGTCGTCGTGTGGTTATCCGGCAGCGTGGCATTGCTGGCGGACACGATACATAACTTTTCCGACGCGGCGACGGCGCTGCCGTTGTGGATGGCCTTTGCTGCCTCGCGTTGGAAACCGAGCAAAAAATTCACCTATGGCTACGGTCGGGTCGAAGACCTGGCCGGGGTGAGCATCGTCATCATCATTGCCTTGAGTGCTGTAGTGGCAGGTTATGAAACCGTGCAGCGGCTGGTGCACCCGCAGCCAGTCGGTTATTTGTCGGCCGTCGTCGCGGCGTCGATAGTGGGTTTCATCGGTAACGAAGCGGTCGCGTTGTTCCGTATAAAGGTCGGCAAGGAAATCCATAGCGCCGCCCTGGTTGCCGATGGTTACCATGCCCGCGTGGATGGCTTGGCGAGTCTGGCCGTGTTGTTCGGCGCCATGGGTGTATGGCTCGGTTATCCGCTGGCTGACCCGATTGTGGGTTTGCTGATCACCCTCGGCATAATGCAAATCGTGTGGCAGTCGGGCAAGGTCGTCTTCACTCGCGCCTTGGACGGCATCGATCCGGAAATTGTCGACACTATCCGGCATGCCGCCGCCCACGCCAGCGGTGTTGTGCAGATAAGCGACGTACGCGCCCGCTGGCTGGGTCATCGCCTGCACGCGGAGTTGAACGTATCGGTGGCCTCGCACCTTTCGGTCAAGCAGGCACACAGCATTGCGAAAGAGGTGCGGCATGAATTGATGCACCGCCTCCCGTACCTGTCGTCCGTTATCGTTCACGTTGACCCGCCGGAGGAGCCCGGCGAGGAGTTTCACCGCATTGTTGAACACAGCCACGACGGTCTGGCGGTTCATTCGCATTAGGGTGGGTAGCCGTCGGCCAGCAACGCGTGGCAGATACTCTGCGAAAGTACTCCAGTGAGCAGCCGCCCGGTTATTTTTGCCCCGGCGCTACCTTACCGCTGAGCCGGTAGGCAAACGCAATCACCTCCGCCACCGCTACGTACAGCGTAGCAGGTATTTCATCCCCCAGATCCAACTGCGACAGCAGATACACCAGGTCCGGATCTTCCCGCAGCGGAATGCCGTGCTCTTCGGCCAACGCCAGTATGCGTTCGGCGGTGAGCCCGCGGCCCTTGGCGGTGATGCGCGGCGCGCCGTGGCCCTCATAGCGCAAGGCGACGGCGCTCACATTCTTATTTTTATCGTTGCTGTCGCTGTCGGGTTTTTTCATGCGCGGGTATCCACCAGGGGTGCGTGGTCCGGCGATGCGGGTGGCGAAGTCGGTGACCCCTCGGTGCAGGCGATGCGTCCTACCAACATACCGGCGCGTTGCAAACCGGCACGCAGTTCCTCCAGCTGGGCGTTGAACAGTGCGGCGGTGCTGGGGTGCTCCGCCCACAGGGTCGCGGACACCTGGGGTCCGTTGACCAGGATGCGTGCATGCACCGGGCCTAAGCTCGGCAGATCGAAGGCGAGCATCACCGACCAGGGAGTGGCGCTGTCGCGGGCGGTGCCGGGCGCTTCTTCCTCGATGCGTAATTGAAACAGGTCCGTGCGTTGATCCTGTTGCACCGGCAACTCCAGTGACCATAGACGTTGCGGCTGTTGTTCGCTCGGCAGGGATGCGATTTGACTGAGTTGCAGGCGCGCCAACGCGCCCTCGGTCTGGCGTAACATTTCTGTGGTGGACGTGGGTAACGTCGCAGCGGTTAGGGCGGAGTTGACGGATGCCTGGGCCTGAGGCAACCCGCCGCGCAGTGGTGGTGTGGCGGTGGGAGCAGTGCGTCCAGCGTCGCGCGCGGCCGCAGAGGTGTCTGTTGCGGAACGCTCTTGCGGCCCGCCGCTGGCGGTTTGCGCCTGCAATCCCGCCAGTAGCCGTAGCAATCCGGCCTTGAGATCCCCCGCCGGCAGGGGTGGACCACCGGCGAGGCTTGCGGCCAGTTTGGCTTCGAGAAAGACGCCGGAATTCAACACGGCTTGTTTTAATCCCGCACCTTGGGATACATCACCCTTGCCTGCCAGTCCGTCCATGACTTGGCGGGCCAGTTGCGTCAATTCCTTTCCCGCCGGGTCACTGGTGTTTTGCAGGCGGGCGGCGAGGTTGCCGAGGTTGGCTAATAACGGCGCCAGGGGAAGTTGGCGTGGCAGGGCGCCGCGCAAGGCTTGAGCCTGAACATCCTGGGGGGAGGGGGGTAGTGCAATTTTCAGCAGGGGTTGTTCGCCGCCCCGCGCTACCTCCAGTTTTAGGGTTTGGCCGGTTTGCAGGGACAGAGAGGTCTGGGCATTGAGCAGCAGATTGTTGATGCGGAGTGTCACCGCCCCGTTGGTGGATACCCCCGCCACCGTGGCGGACAGGATCTGCCCCACCTGCCAGGACTTCAACGCCGCCGGGTTGGCGTCCTGGAGGGCAGACGGGCGGATGATCAGGCTAGGGGTGATTTCCATGGGAGACCATAATATAAAGTTCGCAGCCCAGACCGGGAGGGCAAAAGGACGGAATTACAAAGGCTTACTTAGAAGGTGTAGACCCGCGCCGGGGCTTTGTAAACGTCGCCTCACCTAAGGGAATTTTTTTGCCGGGCGGGATGGGGTAAACTCCGGCTTTATATGCCCAACCAGGCGTCTATGCCCCGCAAGCTGTACATCAAAACCTTCGGCTGCCAGATGAACGAGTACGATTCCGCGCGCATGGCGGATCTGCTCAGTGCCTCCCATGGCATGCAGGCCACCGCCACGGAGGAAGACGCGGACGTCATTCTTCTTAATACCTGCTCTATCCGTGAAAAGGCCCAGGAAAAGGTATTTGCCCAGCTCGGACGTTGGAAAGAACTCAAGCAGGCCCGCCCTGACCTTATTATTGGTGTCGGCGGTTGTGTGGCGAGCCAGGAGGGTGCCGCGATTCAACGGCGGGCCCCTTATGTGGATGTGATCTTCGGCCCCCAGACCCTGCATCGCCTGCCGGCCATGATCGCCAGCGTTGAGGCCACGCGCCGCCCGGCGGTGGACGTGTCCTTCCCCGAGATCGAGAAATTCGACAATCTGCCGGAACCGCGGGTGAGTGGCGCGCGCGCCCTGGTGTCCATCATGGAAGGGTGCAGCAAATACTGCAGCTTCTGTGTCGTGCCCTATACCCGGGGAGAGGAATTCAGCCGGCCCTTCGACGACGTGTTGGCGGAGGTGGTGAGTCTGGCGGAGCGTGGCGTGCGCGAAGTCACCCTGCTGGGGCAGAACGTGAACGCCTATCGCGGCCAACGGCATGACGGCGGCACCGCCGATCTCGCCATGCTCATCCAATATGTCGCCGATATCGACGGCATCCAGCGCATCCGCTACACCACGTCTCATCCGGTGGAGTTTTCCGATCGCCTCATCCAGGTCTATGCCGAGGTGCCGAAGCTCGCCAACCAGCTGCATCTGCCGGTGCAAAGCGGATCGGATCGCATCCTCATGCGCATGAAGCGTGGCCACACCGTGCTCGAATACAAATCCAAAATACGCCGCCTGCGCGCGCTGCGCCCGGACATCAGCATCAGCAGCGATTTCATCGTGGGCTTCCCCGGCGAGACCGAGGCGGATTTTCAGGCCACCATGGACCTCATCGAGGACGTGGGTTTCGACCAGTCCTTCAGTTTTATTTACAGCGCGCGCCCCGGCACGCCGGCGGCGCAGCTTGCGGATGATACGCCCATGGAAATCAAGCAGCAGCGTCTAAAACATTTGCAACAACGCATCGAGGCTCAGGGGGCGGACATCAGCCGGCGCATGGTCGGCACCATCCAGACCATCCTGGTGGAAGGCCCCTCGCGCAAGGATGACCAGGAGTTGTGTGGTCGCAGCGAGAACAATCGGGTGGTGAATTTTGCCAGCAGCGAGTCCGGCCTGATCGGCCGCTTTATCGACGTGGAGATCACCCAGGCCCTGCACTTCACGCTGCGTGGCGCCCCCGTGGCGCAACCCCGCGTGCGTGCGGGTGGCGCATGACACCGCGAGGGTGTGATTCATGCTGGCGTCACGTTGCGGGCGTAGGTTAGGTTCTTGGCTAACGTGACGACCACCTCTGAACCTGTTGAATTCACCCTGGAGCCGGCGGATAACACGCGGCTCGCGAGCCTCTGTGGACGGCTGGATGAACACATCCGCCAGATCGAGGGTCACCTGGGGGTGGCCATCGCCAACCGTGGCAACGTGTTCCGGATATCCGGCGAGAAGGGTCTGGCGCGCACCACGGAAAAACTGATCAAGGATCTGTATGCGATCACCTCGATGAACAAATCCCTGTCCGCCGCCAATGTGCGCCTGGCCTTGCAGGAGGCGGACGCGCGCATACCCAGCGTTGACGATAATGAGACGGTGTTGCGTGCGCCGAAGTGCGTGATCAAGGCGCGCACCGTGAATCAGCGCGATTACATCCGCAATATCCTGACGCACGATATCAATTTCGGCATCGGACCCGCGGGCACCGGCAAGACCTATCTGGCGGTGGCGTGCGCCGTGGATGCCCTGGAGCGCGACGAAGTCAGTCGCATCATCCTGGTGCGCCCGGCGGTAGAAGCGGGCGAGCGTCTGGGATTCCTGCCGGGGGATCTGGAGCAGAAGGTCGATCCCTACCTGCGGCCGCTGTACGACGCCCTCTACGAGATGCTCGGCTTCGAACGGGTCGCGCGTCTCATGGAAAAACACGCCATCGAGCTGGCGCCCCTGGCCTACATGCGCGGACGCACCTTGAACGATTCCTTTATATTGCTGGATGAGGCGCAGAACACCACTACGGAACAGATGAAGATGTTCCTCACGCGTCTCGGCTTCGGCGCCAAGGCCGTCATTACCGGCGACATCACCCAGGTGGATTTGCCGAAATCCCAAAAGTCGGGCCTGAAGGAGGCGGGGGAGATGTTGACCGACATCAAGGGCATCAGCTTCATGCACTTTACGCCCCAGGACGTGGTGCGCAATCCATTGGTGCAAAAGATCGTGGAAGCCTACGACGCCCAGCGCAATGCAGAGTAGACCGGCGGTGGATAAGGCATTGTCGCTGGACGTGCAGGTCGCCTGCGAGGACGCAGGTCTACCGTCGCCCGCCGACTTCCGTTGCTGGGCGAAGGCAGCGCTCGCAAGCGCGCGGGTAGCGGGCGCGGTCGAGATTGTCCTGCGTATCGTGGACGAAGCCGAGGGCGCCGAACTCAATCAGCGCTATCGCAAAAAACCGGGTCCGACCAACGTGCTGGCGTTTCCCTATGCGGTAGCGGCCGACCACGACCTGCACGGTGATCTGGTTATGTGCGCAACCGTGGTGCAGCGCGAGGCGCGCGAGCAGGGCAAACAGGCAGAGGCGCATTGGGCGCACATGTGCGTACACGGCATTCTGCATTTACGCGGTTACGATCACGCCACACAGGACGAGGCCGACGTCATGGAAGGACTCGAAACATCCATACTCGTTGGCTTGGGTTTCCCCCGGCCGTACGAATAGCAACACAGCGATAGGAACATGAGCCAGGAAAACGACAGTCCGCCCAACGGCGATACACAAGCACCCTCTTTTCTCGATCGGCTCGGGATGGCGCTGTTGCGCGAACCGGGTACGCGCCCGCAGTTGATCGAGGTATTGCGCGATGCCCAGAGCCGCGGCCTGCTCGATCACGATGCCCTCGACATGATCGAAGGCGTTTTGCAGGTGTCGGAGATGCAGGTACGCGACATCATGGTGGCGCGCGCGCAGATGGACGTGGTCGACAGGAACCTGGCGCCCGAGGTGTATCTGCCGGACGTCATTAAGACCGGCCATTCGCGTTTCCCCATGGTGGATGGCGACAAGGACAAAGTGGTCGGCATCCTGCTGGCCAAGGATCTGCTGCGCTACTTCTACGACGACAACAAGAACAAACACTTCAATATTCATGATTTTCTGCGCCCAGCGGTATTCGTGCCCGAGAGCAAGCGCTTGAATGTGTTGCTGCGCGAGTTCCGTTCCAACCGCAATCACATGGCGATCGTGGTGGATGAGTACGGCGGCGTCGCCGGGCTCGTGACCATCGAGGACGTACTCGAACAGATCGTGGGCGAGATCAAGGACGAATACGATATCGACGACGACGATGTGATGATTGCCGAGCGGCGCAACGGCGAGTTCATCGTCAAGGCCCTGACGCCCTTGGAAGATTTGAACGAGCGTTTGAGCAGCTCGCTCCTGAGCGAGGACGTGGACACCATCGGCGGATTGGTGCTCAATACCCTTGGCCATCTGCCGCAGCGCGGCGAAGCGGTGGTTCTGGGCGAACTGCGTTTCGAGGTGTTGCGCGCCGACAGTCGCCGCATACACCTGTTGAAGGTGACACAAGCGCCGGCCCAGGCCGTTATCGACGCATCCTAGGGAGCCTCTGAACCAGTGGCAGAGACGATCAGCTTACGTTCCCTCTCCCTCCGCCCCCTTCGGGGAGGCACAACCCGCGGGTCGAGGGACAGGGTGAGGGAAAAATCCATGATCATCCCCCTCACCCTAACCCTAACCCTCTTCCCCGAAGTGCACGGGGGAGAGGGGACTTGTTCAGAGTTTCTCTAGGCACGTTACGCCATGGACCTATTACGTCGCTATCCTTCATTCCGAAGGCCGGGCTGGTCTGATCTCGCGGCCCTCGTCGCCGGTGCCGTGTTACCGTTGGCCTTCGCCCCCCTGGAGTTATTTCCGCTGGCCGTGTTAGCGCCGGCAGTATTGTTTATCCTGTGGTCCAGCACAACACCCGCGCGCGCCGCGTGGCGCGGATTCCTCTTCGGCCTCGGCCAGTTCGGCGTGGGGGTGGGTTGGTTGTATATCGCCTTGCATGAGTTCGGTGACATGCATCCACTCCTGGCGCTGCCCATGCTGCTGCTGTTTGTCGCCTTTCTCGCCGGTTACCTGGCGCTGTTGGGTTGGTTGCAGGCACGCTGGTGGGGTGGGTCACGCCAGATGGACGACACGGACGAAACAGCTTCGAATCTTCCAAGGTCATTGTCCGCGCCTTGGTGGCATACCGTCGCACTGCTGCCCGCGTTGTGGGTATTGCTGGAATGGGTGCGCGGATGGTTTTTAACCGGGTTCCCCTGGCTCGATCTCGGTTACAGTCAGATCGACGGGCCGTTGGCGGGTTATGCACCCATGCTGGGTGTCTACGGACTGAGTGCCGCTGCCGCCATCAGCGCCGGGTTGGTGACGCAGATGGCGCGCGACCGGCAACGGGCAGGACGCTATCTCGGCGTATTGCTGCTGCTGTGGGGCGGCGGTTGGGCCGCGGGCCAGGTGTCCTGGGTCCAGCCCGAGGGGAAACCGCTGCGTGTCGCCCTGGTGCAAGGCAATGTATCCCTCGACAAAAAATGGTCGAGTCAGTACCGCGGTGAGATCGTCCAGCGCTATGCCCGCCTGACCCTCGAACAACACGACGTCGATGTGGTGGTGTGGCCGGAGGCCGCACTCCCCGCCACGCTCGATGAACTCCAGGACGGCTTCATGCAGCAGCTGCAACTGCTGGCGGCACAGCGCCGCATGGATTTGCTCATCGGCGTACTGGAGCGGGGGGTTGTCGATGGGCAGCGCACGTACTACAACAGCGTGCTCAGCATCGGCCCGCATCCCGGGGTGTATCGCAAGCACCACCTCGTGCCCTTCGGGGAATTTCTGCCGTTGCATGCACTGCTGCGCTGGCTGCCGGATTATCTTTATATTCCCATGTCGGATTTCAGTCCGGGGCCGGCGGTGCAGCCCGGATTGCAGGTGGCGGGGCGCACCGCCGGCATTTCCATCTGTTACGAGGATGCCTTTGGCGAACAAGTACGGCGCAGTCTGCCGGCGGCCAATTTTCTGGTGAATGTCAGCGAAGACGCCTGGTATGGCGACTCCTGGGCGCCGCATCAACACCAGCAGATGGCGCGCATGCGCGCGCTGGAAAATGGCAGGCCCATGTTGCGTGCCACCAATACCGGCATTACCGCGATCATCGATCATCGCGGCGTGGAGCTGGCGCGTGCGCCGCAGTTTAGCGTGTCGGTTCTGCACGGGCAGATACAACCGATGCAGGGAGTCACACCGTACGCGCGTTTCGGCAATACCCCGGTGATTCTGTGCGCGTTATTGGCGTCGGTGGTTACGCTTGTGCTGACTCGGCGCAGGAATTAAATTGAATGTCTTGAGATGCCGTATTGTCACCGCATCAATATAGGTAGGGTGGGCATCGCCCACCGCATGCCATGTCAGGCCGGCATGTGGCCGCCCGCCCGTCAGGCGGCAGTTGTTGTGGACAGGCCAGTGGCGCTACATTTGCCGTTTGCAGGGGTGGTATTTTTAAGTGTCCCGGCGGGTCGCCGGAAATTTTTGTTAAATATTTTTTCAGGAGAAACCAATGAAGAAGATGTTAGCAGTTGTATTGCTGGCCGGTCTGGCCATTTCCATCAGCGCCGGCGCGGAAGAGAAGTTGAA
>JAYUFH010000086.1:0-6554 GCA_043738765.1 Pseudomonadota bacterium
CCGATGACGAGATCAAAGCTCATGATTGTTCTTCCTTGGATCGAAACAAGTGGGCAGTCCACAGACCTTCAAATACCTCCACGCTGGCGTTTATCCGTAACATTCGGCACCCGTCCTTAATTAATTATTTATCGAGCCCTACTCCATCGTATTGGAGTTAAATGACATGGAGATTACCGGTGGAGTGAGGGAGCAATGCCGCACAGACTCCAACGCCTATATGTAGCCCGTTAAACATCGCAGGCATCTCGATCAGGACGAGTACAACCCACTGGGGCAGGCTAAAAAACGACGGCTGGCATAGCACCCCCCCCCTGAGATTACGCCCGGTCATTTCCCCCAGACATGATTTTTATCCACCCACTTTATGCACAGCCAGTACCAAAACGAACAGAGAAACATGACGGCTGCCCAACTCCAGTCTTTGAGGAAGTACGACAAGGGAATGCAGAAAATACTGAAGATAAAACAGATCCAGAAAAGAATCAGCGCCCCTTTTCGAGTCTCGATACTCGATAAGCCCAGAAATACCCAAAGGGGCATGTTGTTTGTTCTTTGCATAGGGATACCTAACGCAGTGAAGTCTGGTTGTTGTAAATGAGGGCGGCGGCGGGAACCGTACTGTTGTCTGACGCTACTCGCCTGCTATTATTGTTTTGTCATATATCTGACTGCTTGCGTTGCCCAACAGCAGGAGACGCGCTGATTTATGCGCGAAAAATTGTTGCCTGTCAAGGATCGGCTGGCAAAGAGAATTCAACGACTGGCAAGGGCGGTAAAGGCCGCACATAAAGAACATGCCTGTATCTCCCGGTCTCTTTTTGGTTTCATCGAATCACCTTATCGACCGCGAATCGACCAACGCATTGTCACATCTGACAGGCGGAAGCCCCGCCGGTCTCACGCGACCCTAACGCCACCACAACGATATCAGCGGCACGTAGGTCAGCAGCATCAGCCAGAACAACATGAGAAACAGAAAAGGCAGGGCGGAACGAAATACCCCCAGCACGGGTTTGTTGAAACGCTGCGAGGAAAGAAACAGGTTAATGCCCACCGGCGGCGTAATATAGCCAATCTCAAGATTGGCCAGGAAGATGACGCCGAGGTGCAGCGGGTCGACACCGTAACGCAGCGCCAGCGGCAGAATCAACGGCACCACCACCACGATGGCGGAGAAAATATCCATCATCGCCCCGACGAGCAGCAGGAAGGCATTCAGCAGCAGCAGAAACCCCAATTGGCTGTGCACCGTCTGTTCCACCAGCGACAGCATCTTCATCGGCAACTGCGCGTCGATAAGAAGATTGGTCAGCCCCATGGCCATGGCCAATATTATAAGGATACTGCCGACCAGCACGGCGCTATCCCGCGCCAGCGGTACAAACTGTTTCCTCAAATTCAGATTCTTGTGGATGACCGATTCGAGCAGCAAGACATAGGCGGCGGTGCAGGTGGCCGACTCGCCAACGGTTACCCAGCCACCGAAGATACCGATCACGATACCCACGGGCAGCAACACATCCCAGACCCCGGCGCGCAAGGCGGCGGTCAGCGCCTTGCGCGAAAACGGCACTCTTGCGCTGGCCGTTCCGCCGCCCTGCCTCAGGCTGTAGGCCGCGAACATCAGCAGCAGCAACAGACCGGGGACGGCACCCGCCATGAACAGTTGATCCACATTGACCTGCGCCACAATGGCATACAGCAGGATAGGCAGGCTCGGTGGAAACAACAATCCTATGGATCCGGACGACGTGAGCAGTCCGAGGGAAAAGCGCTGGGAATAACCGGCCTGGGTCAGCAGGGGGTACAACAACCCCCCCAGCGCCAGGATCGTCACACCGGATGCCCCGGAGAAAGCGGTAAAGAAGGCGCACGATGTCACCACCACCAGCGCGAGGCCACCGGGCAGCCAACCGAACATGGCATTAAACAGCTGTATCAGACGCTGTGGCGCGCCGCCGGCCGCCAGCACCACGCCTGCGAAGGTGAACAACGGGATGGCGCTTAAATTGGGCGATGAAGCCAGACGATTCAGCTCGACGATGAGCGTGGCGAAGTCGAGACCCGCGAGCCCGCTGGCCACCAGGGCGCCGGCACCCAACACGATAAACAATGAAAGGCCCATCAGCGCCAGCAACACCAACACAAACAGGATCGCCACGCTCATGACGTCTCAGCCGCCATCGTCCCGCGCCCCAGGATCAACTCCAGCAGAAAATGCAGTACCAACAGGAGATAACCGGCGGGGATGATCACCGCCAGCAACACCAGCCAGCGCTCGTTTACCGGGGAAAACAGCCAGGCCTGCTGCAAAAAACGCACGGCCGCGTCCAAAAAAAACGCACACACCACGGCCGACAATAGGCAGAAGGGTCGATACAGACGCGTGCGCCAACCTGGGCTCAGCCAGAGGGCGGCGATATCGACGCGGATGTGCCGATCCAGGGTGACGGCGAGGGCCGCGCCGAGAAAGGCCACATACAGCACCAGCTGGCGGCCGAGCTTGTCCATGCCAGGGAAACCGGTGTCGAACACATTGCGTGCCACAATCTGTGTCAGGGACAGCCCGATGAGCAGCAGGATGCTGGCGGCGGCGAGCCACTCCTCCAGCCGTGTAAGCGCCGCCCGCACCCTGCAAAACACCGGCGTCATGCCGCGCGACATTCTTCAGACGCCGGGCTTACTGGCGCGGTAGTCACCCAGCAGTTTCCGTACACGATCGAACACAGGCTGTGGGATATAGCCGCTACGCGCCAGCTCCAGCGCCGCCTGGTCGCGTATCTTCGCGAATTCCGCCGGGTCCACATCCTTGTCTGTCATGAGAAACTGCAATCCATTCTGCCTGAGCACCGCCAGGCTCTTCTCATTGTCCCGACGCGTCTCCGCCACCAGCCGCACGCCCGCGGCCTGTCCGGTGGATCTCAGCAATGCCTTCAGATCCGCGGGTAAGGGATCAAAGAATTTTCTCGACACCAGCAGGGCGCCGATGCCGTTGGCCATGGGCACATCGGTGACATATTTTGTCTTGTTAAACCACTGCATGGCGATGGCGGACAGGGGTGTTGCATAAACCGTGTCGATCATGCCGGTGGAGAGGCTGGTGTACACATCGGTGATGGACAGGGGAACGGGCGAAATATTCGTGGCCTCGAAAAACGCCTGCCCCAACGGGTCGCCCTGCCATAACCAGATACGCTGCTTGCGCAGATCCTCCAGATTGCGTATCGGCTTGCGTGAGAAGAAACGCACGAAGCCCATCTCCATCCAGCCCAGCAGCTCATAACCATTCTCATGAAACCCGGCTTCAATTCCGCTCATGGAGCGCTGACGCACATAGTCGATCTCGGCGTAGTTGCGAAACAGAAAGGGTATCTCCAGCACCCGCGCCGGCGCATACACATGGCCGATCCCATAACCCGTGAAGGCACCGCCCTGGTATTGACCGAAATGGATCTTCTGCAGCACATCGGTTTCGTCGCCCGCCACACCGCCCGGATACAATTTGAAAACCAGGCGCCCATGGCTGTCTTTTTCAACTTGCCGGGCCCAGTCCTCGATGATGTTCATCCAGGTGGAGCCGCTGGGCGCCAGGGTGGCGAACTTGAAGGTGTACACGTCCTGCGCCTGGCTATCCAGTGCATACCAACAACACACTGCCAGGAGTAATCGGCGCCAGCGCATCAGAACCATTCCTTTTCTTTATCCAAAAGATGTTGGGCTTTTTCTTGGGCGATCCTGTTGGCCAGGGCCATTTGCGGGAACACATCGATCGGCGCCTGTACCACCGCGGTTAATTTTTCATGGAAGGCCTTGCGATCGAGGGTCTGGCGCGCCAGCGACTCGGCATACAGCACATCCACTATGAGCAATTTCCCCTTCGTCATGCTGGAGGCCATGTCGAAGTGACGGCGTGCGCGCGCGTAGTCCCCGCCGAACATGGGCGACAGGCTGCCATAGTACACCCCGAAAAACAGGTGCGCGCCACCATAATAGTAAGTGTCGTCCAGTTGCAGCACGCGCTCCATCAATACCTTGGCCCGCCCGATGTGCGCGATGGCCTGCGGATCGCTGCGATTGAGGTATACCCAGCGGGCGAGATTCGAGGCGCCCCAGAACAACACCGGTACCGCGTCTTTGCCCAAGCGGCTCACGGCCTGCTCCAGGTCCTCCTGGCGTGAGCGCATCAGGTCCAGGGTGAGGCCGGCCAATCGCAGGCCGCGCTCCGCATAGCCAAGACCCCGCAGGTATAACGCCGAGGCGCGCGCGCTGTCGCCATCCTCCACGAAACCATAGGCATACCCATAGAGCCCTTGCGCGGCATAGGTCAGCAGGATGGAATTGTTTGGATCGGTCTCGATCATGCCATCGAGCATTTTGATGTTGGCCGGGATCGCCATGCCCGCCAGGGTGAGATCGGTTTCGCGATTCATGGCGGCCAGGCTGCCGTCCATGATCGGCATAGACGCCCGCACGGCCATGGGTCCGATGGAGCAAGCGGTGAGCACAACCGCAAGCGCGGGTACGATGAGTAGTGGTATGCGTTTCATGACACTGGGTCCCTCCCTCCTCAACCGGTACGCCGGTCGGCGCTATTCTTAAATATAAATGGGATCATAACCAATCTTTTGATGTTATCAATAAGATACTTAAAAATATGTGAATCACCAATGAAAACCCCGGAATGCCGCCGCTTGCACGCGGCGGGTAATGATCCTGCTCCGGCATGATTTTCTCTCCGGCCGCTGGATAATGTCTGTTGTTTTATTGCCCCGCCTCTCTGGGAGGCAGATGGCGTGAAACGAGGCTGGTTAGGGAGCGGCGATACTCCTCCTCCCCTGTCCCTATGCCAGGGGAGAAGAATCATCCATCGATGTCGCGGGCACGGTATCTCTGTTACCGGTTACAACACAACCGGACAGCACATCAAGACGCCGTCAATGCCCGAGCATCCACGGTCGCTTGGGTTGTGTACGCCGTGGTTTATGTCCGCAGGCAGCGGCATCGCAACCGCATGCGCTGCGGCTTGCGCGCCGTGGCTCGTGGGCGCTTTTTTCGTTTCTTTCCGCGACGATCCGTTGCGTCCGGGACAAGGACGACAATCGCGGAATGGACAGTACGCGCGGCGCCATGTCCTGGCAATGCGGGCAGCGCGCGGGTGCGGACGCCTCGCTCATTTTCACCATTCCTGAAAACAGCCCGCAACCCGGGCAGAGGTATTCATAAATCGGCATGGGTCCTCCGTTGTGTGGCGTTCCGGCCGGGTGCCGAAGACAGGTGCGGCAACAGACCGGCCGGATAGTGTGGTGCAACCCTCATTTCACGCTTGCCAGGTCGATATTGCCCTTCAACTGCCTGATCGGTCCGGTTTCGTTCGGGCGGATGTTGAAGTCGAAGATTTCAGTCGGCAGCCACAAGGTGGCGCAGGCGTTGGGGATATCCACGATGCCGCTGATGTGCCCCTCCACCGGCGCGGTGCCCAGGATCGCATAGGCCTGCTCGCCGCTGTAGCCGAACTTCTTCAGATACTCGATGGCGTTGAGACAGGCACGCCGATAGGCGACGTGCGCGTCGAGATAGTATTGCTTGCCCGACTCATCCACCGAGATACCCTCGAAGATCAGGTAATCGGAGTAACGCGGTTCGAGCGGGCTCGGCTTGAAGATCGGGTTGGTGACCGCGTATTTCCGCATGCCACCCTTGATCAGGCTGACGCGCAACTCGATCCAGCCAGCCATCTCGATGGCACCGCAGAAAGTAATCTCGCCGTCGCCCTGGGAGAAATGCAGATCGCCCATGGACAGGCCGGCGCCCTTGACGTACACCGGGAAATACACCTTCGAGCCGCGCGAAAGATTCTTGATGTCGCAGTTACCGCCGTGCTCGCGCGGCGGCACGGTGCGCGCGGCGACCTTGGCGGCCTCCTTGGCCTGCGCGGATTGCATGCGACCCATGAGGGCGGTGTCGGCGTAGGGCAGTGCGGCGAGCGGCGGCACCCGCTGCGGGTCGGTCGCGACCAGCGCCTGCTCGCGCTGGTTCCATTTGGCGAGCAGCTCGGCCGAGGGCAGGCAACCGATCAGGCCCGGGTGCATGATGCCGGCGAACTGCACACCCGGGATGTGGCGCGAGCTGGCGAAGATACCGTGGAAGTCCCAGCAGGCCTTGCGCGCGTCCGGGTAGTGATCCGTGAGAAAACCTCCGCCGTTGTTTTTGTCGAAGATGCCGGTAAAGCCCCAGTCGGAATCGTTCAGCGTGCCGATGTCGAGGATGTCCACCACCAGCAGGTCACCGGGTTCGGCGCCCTCCACGCCGATCGGTCCGCTGAGATAATGCACCTTGGTCAGGTCCACCTTGAGGATGTCGGTGGCCGAGTCGTCATTCTCGATCTGGCCACCGGTCCAGTCGATGCATTCGACGCGGAACTCGTCACCCGGTTTCACCGTCGCCAGCATGGGGATGTCGGGGTGCCAGCGGTTGTGCAATACCCCGCCCTGCTCCGCGGGGGCCTTGTTGACGTCGACTTCTATCAATTTATCTAGCATGGCTGGTCTCCT
>JAYUFH010000087.1:0-6551 GCA_043738765.1 Pseudomonadota bacterium
GTATCGGACAGGAGGCGGGCGGGCAGCACCAGCTCGCCATAATTGACCCGTGACGCGGGGCGCCATCCAGATTGAAAAAGCACGATGGACCCAATCACAGGCAAAAAGAATATCGCCGCCACCAGCAACAATATCCACCGACCGGAATGGCCCGACGTCACGTCAAAATCTGTCTTCACTTACTCTCACCCTCGTTGCCTGTTACTCGTCATTGTTTGCACCCACCGCGGGCGTATGCCGGGTATTGACCAGCAGATAGATACCGAGTAATGCCACGGCCAGGGAAAACCATTGAAAGGCATAGGACTGGTTGGTCGCAATACCGGTATCGAGACGCGCCCACTCCCGCACAAAGCCCGCCGCCGGGCTGTTGGCGTCCAGCAGTAGCACCACGGGCTGCACGGAAAATGGGACGGCCTGACGATAGCGTGGCATGTCCAGGTTCTCCCAGACCGTGGGCCAATCACCGGTCACCGGACCTGGATCCGCCAGGGTGAAAAAATGCTCACTCGGCAGCATCGCCACCCCCGCCACGGTCTGCTCATCTGCCGGCGTTTCTAGCGTCGGCAGATGTTGGCGATCACGACCTATCGGTACCCAACCGCGGTTGACCAGCACCCGCACACCGCTACCCGGGAGTCGCAGTGGCGTAATGACGTAGTAGCCAACCGCGCCCTTATGCACGCGATTATCCAGCAGTATCTGGTAGGCGGTTTCGTAATAGCCCTTGAGCTCTATGCGGCGGAAACGTGCATCCGCAGCACTCCACATCTGCCCGCCCAAGCTCACCGGGGGTGCTGCGATGCGCGCGTCGTAGTCCGACTGCAGGGTGTGTTTTTGTTGCGCCCGGTCCAGCTGCCAGAAACCTAGGCGCAGCAGGACCGGCAACAGGACCAGGGTGGCGAGGGTCGGTAACAGACGTGGACGGAAACGGTATTTCGACAATGACATGCGCTGAGAATAGCACTTACAATGGCTCTTAGGCAGGGCACTGCACGCTACATAGCTCTTAGGCAGGGCACTGCACGCTGAAAGAAATGACTGCGTCCCCGCCAACGCTCTTGTATACTCAAAAATTCCCGTAACCCGCTGGCGCCATCACAGGAACCCGCCATGGCCATCAAAATCTTCATAATCTGCGCATTACTGCTGATTGTTGCCTCGCTGTTTTCCGCCCTCATGTTTCTTTACAAAGACAAGGGCAAGGGCCAGCGTACCGTCCGCTCCCTCACTCTGCGCATCGGCCTGTCCTTCAGCCTGTTTGCGCTGCTGATGGTGGGCTATTACTTCGGTATCATCACGCCCCACGGTGTAGGTCGCTAAAACCCCGGGGGGATAAGTGATCTGATCGCCTCGCTGCTGGCCGGATGAAAAAAAGGCGCTGCCTCGTGGCAGCGCCTTTTTTGTTGCCGCGCCCGGCGTTACAGCCAGTATACAAATATAAACAGGCCCAGCCAGACCACGTCCACAAAATGCCAATACCAGGCCACCGCCTCGAAGGCGAAGTGGTGATCGGGACGGAAATGCCCGCGTATACTGCGCCCGAGTATCACCATAAGCATGATCGTGCCCATGGTCACATGGAAGCCGTGAAAACCCGTCAACATGAAGAAGGTGGCGCCATAGACACCGGCCTTGAGCGTGAGACCCAACTCGGTGTAGGCGTGTACATACTCGAAGGCCTGCAGACCGATAAAGGTCATGCCCAAAAGCACCGTGAGCAACAAACCGACGATGAGCTGTCCACGATTGCCCTTCAGCAGGCCCCAATGCGCCCAGGTTACTGTCAGGCCGGAGGTTAATAGTATGAGTGTATTCCACGCTGGGATACCCCAGGGCGCCATGGCGGTGAAAGCGGCGCCCTTCGGACCGCTGGTGGGCCAGGTCGGGTCGTATCCCGGCCACAATAGGGTATCCGCGCCTAACCTCGGCACCGACAGCTGGCGCACGTAGAACAGGGCGCCGAAGAAGGCGGCAAAAAACATGACTTCGGAAAAAATGAACCAGGCCATACCCATGCGGAAGGAGCCATCCACCTGCGCATTATAGGCACCGCTTTCGCTCTCGCCGATGACCTGACCGAACCAGCGGATCATTATGAAAATGATGAGCGCGGCGCCCGCGAGCATCATCCAGGGGCCGGCGCCCAGATGGTTCAGTGTCAACGCACCGCCCAGCGCCAAGGTAAACAAACCCATCGTCATGATCAGCGGCCATGGACTCGGGTTGGGCAGATAGTAGCTACCGTGTGCTGCGGACATACTCAATCCCCTTCGTAGTTGGTTTTGTGTTAATAAAATGGTTCACGAGCCGGCCTGTGTGGCGTGCGCCGAGTGATCGTGTTCGTCGCTGGGCACATAGGCCGGATGCGTACTGCCATATTTCTTCGCCGAGGACGCGTCAACATTGAAGAACGTATAAGACAACGTGACCGTTTGTATCTCCGGGGGCAGCTTGCTGTCAACGATGAAGCGCACGGGCATCTCCTTGGCCTCGCCTGCCTGCAACACCTGCCGGTCGAAACAGAAACACACCAGCTTCTTGAAATGCGCCGCGGCCTGTCCCGGCGCCAAACTCGGAACGGCCTGTCCGGTGATGGCCTCTGAAGTAGGATTACGCGCGTAATAGGCGATTGAATTGATCGCACCCGGATGCACGCGCAAGTGCGTCTGCATCGGCTTGAATTCCCACGGCATGCCGTTGTTGACACTGGCGGTGAACTCCACGTTCACCCAGCGGGTTTCATCCACCGTCAGGTTGCGTGCCGCCTGCGCATCGATGCGTTCAGTCTTGCCATTGAGGCCGGTGACCTGGCAGAACACGCTATACAGCGGGACCAGGGCAAAACCAAAGCCGAACATGGCGACGGTCACCAGCAGAAGCTTGCGTGTCAGCCGGCTGTTGGCCTTACGCAGTTCAGTCCCCTGTGCCTTGTCTGCAGGCTTGGCGCGCTTCTTCATTTGAACGCGCGCACCAGCGTGAAGATAAACAGGCCCAGGGCCACCGCACCCAGAATCAACGCCAAGCGCATATTCGCGCGGCGCAAGTCCTGCTTGTTACGGGCATTTGCCATTGTCTGACCTCTCACTGTCCGGCTGGCACCCTGCGGGCACCAGCCGGACGAGCCGTGCGTTACTTGATCTTCGGCGCCGTGGCGAAGGTGTGATACGGCGCCGGCGAAGGCACGGTCCATTCCAGGCCTTCGGCACCTTCCCACACGTTGCTGGTCGCCTTCTTGCCGCCGCGTATCGTCTTAAAGACGATGTAGACGAACAGCAGCTGACTTAAGCCCAGACCAAAGGCGCCAATACTGGAGATCTCGTTGAAGCCGGCAAACTGCAGCGCGTAGTCGGGCACACGGCGCGGCATGCCGGCCAGCCCGAGGAAATGCTGCGGGAAGAAGGTGACGTTGAAGAAGATCGTCGTCAGCCAGAAATGCCACTTGCCCAGGGTCTCGTTGTACATGTGGCCGGTCCACTTGGGCAGCCAGTAGTAGGCGCCACCCATCATGGCCATCACCGAGCCGGAGAACAGCACGTAATGGAAATGGGCCACCACGAAGTAGGTATCCTGATACTGGAAGTCCGCGGGCACGATGGCCAGCATCAATCCTGAGAACCCGCCGATGGAGAACAGGAAGACAAAGGCGATAGCGAACAACATCGGCGTCTCGAATGTCATGGAACCACGCCACATGGTCGCCACCCAATTAAACACCTTCACCCCGGTGGGCACCGCGATGAGCATGGTGGCGTACATGAAGAACAACTCGCCACCCGCCGGCATGCCGACGGTGAACATGTGATGCGCCCACACGATGAACGACAGGAAGGCGATGGACGCCGTGGCATACACCATGGATTCATAGCCGAACAACGGCTTGCGCGCGAAGGTCGGAATAATCTGCGAGGTAATGCCGAAGGCCGGCAGGATCATGATGTACACCTCGGGATGACCGAAGAACCAGAATACGTGCTGGAACAAGACTGGATCGCCGCCGCCTGAGGCGTCGAAGAAATGGGTGCCGAAATGACGGTCCGTCAGCAGCATGGTCACCGCGCCGGCGAGCACCGGCATAACGGCGATCAGCAGGAAGGCGGTGATCAGCCAGGTCCACACGAACAGCGGCATCTTCAGCAGCGTCATGCCGGGGGCACGCATGTTCAATATCGTGACGATGATGTTGATCGCCCCCAGGACCGACGAAATACCCAGCATGTGCATCGACAGTATGGTGAAGTCCATGCTCATGCCGCCCTGCACCGACAGCGGGGCGTACATGGTCCAACCGCCGGCCGGGCCGCCGCCGGGCAGAAACAGGCCACTCAGCAGCAGGGTGAAGGCAAAGGGCAGGATCCAGAAGCTCCAGTTGTTAAGGCGTGGCAGGGCCATGTCCGGCGCGCCGATCATCATCGGCAGCATCCAGTTGGCGAAGCCGACGAAGCCCGGCATGACGGCGCCAAAGATCATCACCAGCGCGTGCATGGTGGTCATCTCGTTGAAGAAAAGCGGGTCAACCAACTGTAGTCCGGGCTGGAACAACTCGGCGCGGATGATCATGGCCATGGAGCCGCCGATGAACAGCATCAACAGGCTGAACATCAGATACAGCGTGCCGATGTCCTTGTGGTTGGTGGTGAACAACCAGCGCTTCAGGCCGGTGGGATGTTCATCGTGGTGTGCACTTGCCATCTTTCTATTCTCCTAAAATCCGAATGGGGTCTTCTGGCCTGTCCGTCTCAGCGCAAGGCCTTGACTTGGGACGGCTGGATCACGTCGCCGGTCTTGTTGCCGAAGGAGTTACGTTCGAAGGTGATGATCGCCGCAAGATCGGTATCGTTCAGCTGCGCCGCAAACGCCGGCATCTGTACCGGGAACTTGCCACTTGCGCGGCCGTGCAACACGGTCTTGATGTGTACATCCACCGGACCATTGGCAGTAACGCTACCCGCCATGGCGGGGAACATGTTCGGTATGCCCTTGCCTTCGGCACCGTGACAGGCCTGACAATTGGTGGCATACCCCTTGCCACCGCGCGTCATCAGCTCGTCCTTCGACCACACCTTGCCGCTGTCCGCGGCGGATGCCAGCATCTGGGCCTTCTGCACACTCACCCATTTGGCGAAGTCTTCGTCGCTGACGGCTTCCACCACGATGGGCATAAAGCCGTGATCCTTACCGCACAGTTCGGCGCACTGGCCACGGTAGGTGCCGGGCACTTCGATGCGTGCCCATGACTCGTTGATGAAACCGGGGATGGCATCGGTCTTCACGCCAAACTGCGGCATCCACCAGGAATGGATGACGTCACCGGCGGTAATAAGGAAACGCACCTTCTTACCCACCGGCAGCACCAGGGGCTTGTCCACTTCCAACAGGTAGTGTTCGCCCTTGGGGGCCTTGTTTTCGATCTGATCCCGGGGGGTGGCGAGGGTGCTGAAGAAACTAATGTCCTGGTCGGGGTATTCATACTGCCACTTCCACTGATGTCCGGTGATCTTGACCACCAGATCCGCATTGGTTTTGGTATCTTCCATGCGCAGCAGCGTGGCCGTGGACGGAATGGCCATGGCGACCAGGATAAAAAACGGGATAGCGGTCCATATGATTTCCACCGTCGTGCTCTCGTGGAACTTGGCCGCCTTATGCCCGCGGCTCTTGCGGTGGGCAAAGATGGAGTAAAACATCGCACCGAACACCACGACGAAAATACCCACACAGACAAAGAAAATCAGGTTATGCAGGCCTAAAATCTCGTGCCCGGTGGGTGTGACGGGCTGCTGAAAATTGTAGGCGTAGTCTGCGGAGGCAAGGGTGGAAAACAGCGATAGGATGATGCCTGACACCAGGCCGACCCCCGGAACCACTGCAGGGCCTGTAACTCTCTTGAAGCAATTCAACATGCCTACATTCTCCCGTGTTGCACTAAATGTATAAACTGTTCGCATTGTTATTATTTTTATCGAGCCGTCGACTGTCCGGCGCCGCCAATATTCTTATGCTGGGTCACAGCGCGTTACGCGCCTGCCTGTGGATAGTATGGTAACAGTAGTGGACGACAACTGACTTCCTCGGCTTACCCTATATATGGGTATCGACATGAGACATCGACTCCCGCAGACGCTGATCACACTGTGCGTCAAGCTACATTAGAAAAAGTTAATACCGCTGGGTAAGACACCTGCTCAGAGGCAGCGTAGGTCTCGCCCTCAATGGCTGCGGCAAACTACCACAGGGTGCATGACGCTGCAACTCATCACAACACGTGTTGTGAAAAATTTTTGAGCAACCACCTATGTATTTTACTCAGGTATAGAAAAGACTTATTGCAGACTGACGAAATTACAAATGCATCACATCCAGGCACGTGCTCCAAGGGCTATTGGCGTCGTCGAGCGAACCCGCCGTCGGAGCAACAAAGGGTATTTCCGCCAGCAGCGGTACATCCATCAGCGCCTGCAGCGCCGGCGGGTACTCTGCGAGCAATGGATCCGGATCGATGCGATTGGCGATCCAGCCGCGTACGTCGACACCCGCGCGCAACATGGACT
>JAYUFH010000088.1:0-2484 GCA_043738765.1 Pseudomonadota bacterium
CTCTGCCGCCGCGAGCGCCTTTGATGCCAACGGCAACGTCGCCAGCCGCACCGATTTCAACGGCAACAAGACCACCTATGGCTACGACCTCACCCGCAATCTCGAAACCCAGCGCATCGAAGCCTTGACCAGCGCAGGCGCGATCACGCCGCAGACTCGCACCATCAGCACCGAATGGCATGCCACCTGGCGTTTGCCCACGCGCATGGCCGAACCCAAGCGCATCTCGAGCTACGCATACAACGGCGACAGCGGCAGTTATTGCGCGCCGACTACGGCCTTGGTCAACGGCGTGCCGATCGGCGTGCCCTGTTCCAAGACCCTCACTGAAACCACCGACGCCAATGGCAGCCTGGGTTTTAGTGCCACCGCGGCGGTTCCAGCCAACGTTCGCACCTGGACCTATACCTACAACGGTCTCGGACAAGTGTTAACCACGAACGGCCCACGCACCGACGTAACCGATGTCACAACCTACAGCTACTACGTCAGCAACGACGCGCTAAGCAATTACCGCATCGGCGATCTGGCTACCGTAACCAACGCCCTCGGCCACGTTACCACCATTCCCGTCTATGATGCTCATGGCCGCCCCAAGACCCTCACCGATCCGAATGGCCTCACCACGCAGTTAACCTACACCCCGCGCGGCTGGCTCGCCACTCGTACTGTCGGCGGTTTATTGACGCAATTCACTTACGACAACGTCGGCCAATTAACCCAAGTCACCCTGCCCGACAGTAGCTTCATTGGCTATGCCTATGATGCCGCCCATCGCCTGGTTCAAATCACCAATGCCGCCGGCGATAAGCTCGTCTATACCCTGGACCTGATGGGCAACCGAACCAAGGAAGAAGTATTCGATGCGGGCAATACTGTCGTGCAGCGCAAGAACCGCGTGTTTGATAGCTTGAGCCGTCTGGCGACCGAACTGAACGCCGCCAACACCGTCATTGCCGCTTACACCTACGATAACAACGGCAACCTCAAGACGCAAACGCAAAAGTACGATGCGGTAACGACCAACGACGCCATCACTAGCTTCGATTACGATCCGCTCAATCGATTGACCAAGATCACCGATGCTTTAGCCGGGATTACCCAATACGCTTATAACGGCGTGGATCATCTGGTCTCCGTTACTGATCCCAAGGCCCTTGTGACGAGCTACAGCGTCGACGGCCTGGACAATCAAAAGCAATTGATCTCGCCCGATACCGGCGCCGCTAACAGCACCTATGACGTCGCCGGTAATCTCAAGACCCGCACGGATGCCAGGGCCAAGATCAGCACCTACAGCTATGACGCCTTGAACCGCCTCACCGGCGTCACCTTCAGCGATACCACCCCGGCATTGGGCTATCTATACGACGATATCGGCGCGGGTAACGCTGGCAAAGGCCGTCTGACTAAAATCACCGACGGCAGCGGCAATACTGAGTTCAAATACGACATTCAAGGCCGGCTCATTCAAAAGAAACAAACCACCGGCACGGTCATCAAGACCGTGAGCTACGCTTATGACAGCCTCGGGCGGATGAATGCGATTACCTACCCCAGTGGTAAAGTATTAACCTATGGGTTTGATGGACAAGGACGCATCAACAGCATGGCGCTGAACGGCGTGAACCTCGTCAGCGCGATTACCTACCAACCCTTCGGCCCGGCCAAGAGCTGGATGTGGAGCGGCGGGCCAGTACAAGCTCGAGCTTTTGACCTCGACGGCCGTCAGACCAGCTATCCGTATACCGCCACCGGCACGGTCAATCTCACGTATGACTTGGGCAACCGCATCAAAAACCTCACCGGCACGGTGGCCAAAGCCTACGGCTACGATAAGCTGGATCGTTTAACCAGCTATAGCAACGAACTCTATGGCTACGATGCCGACAGCAATCGATCCAGCCACACGGTCGCCGCGACCGCCTATGCCTACACGTACCCGACCACCAGCAATCGTTTGACCTCTTTCACCGGCCCCGCCGCGCGCAGCTACACCTACGATGCCAGCGGCAACACCCTCACGACCGGCAGTGGCTTTACCTTTGCCTATGACGCCCGAGGCCGCATGACTAACATCACCACCGGCAGTGTTAATCAATATGGCATCAACGCGCTCGGCCAGCGATTAACGAAAGCCGGCACGGGTTACACCGGCACGTTACGATTCGTCTACGGCGAAGATGCTAAGCTGATCGGCGAATATGACAACACCGGCGCGTTAATCACCGAGCACGTCTACCTGCAAGACACGCCGATTGCCGTCATCAAGGCCGCCGGGGCGTATTTGATCCAGGCGGATCATCTGAATACCCCGAGAGCGATCCTGGGGGCGAGCAATGCCTTGGTGTGGAAGTGGGACAGCGACGCCTTCGGCAGCACCGCAGCGAACGAGAATCCCAGTGCGTTGGGCATCTTCAACTACAACCCGAGATTCCCGGGCCAGTATTACGACAAGGAATCGGCGCTACACTACAACTACTT
>JAYUFH010000089.1:0-2483 GCA_043738765.1 Pseudomonadota bacterium
CGGGTCGCGCGGGAGGGCAAGGGCGTGGTGGTGATCCTGCACCAGGAGGAATCGGCGGCGGATCTGCTGAAACGCGTGCAGCATTTTCATCTGCAGGAACAAGGCTTAGAATTGCCCGCCAAGCGCATACAGCAGGCGTTGCGCACCTACGGCCTGGGCAGCCAGATACTGGCTGATCTCGGTGTGGGCAAGATGCGTGTATTGAGCAATCCGGTGAAGGCCCCGGGCATGTCCGGGTTCGGGCTGGAGATCGTGGAATACATCAGCCCGGAAGCGCCCGGTCAGCCGGTGGCGCGTATGGTCAACAAAGAAAGTGCCGGCGGTAAGGTCCGCTAATAGAAATCAAATCCAGAGAAGAACCACATGCCAGAAGTAAAGAACATTGACGGGGAATTGGTGGTGCGGGGCGCACGTTTCGGTATCGTGTTGGGCCGCTTCAACGGCTTCATCGGCGAGCGTCTGTTGGAGGGCGCGCTCGACACCCTGGTACGCCACGGCGCCGACCTGTCGCAAATCGACGTGGTGCGCGTACCCGGCGCCTACGAGATTCCCCTCACCGCCAAGCTCATGGCCGCGAGCAAAAAGTACGATGCGCTCATCGCCCTGGGTGCGGTGATACGCGGCGCCACGCCGCACTTCGACTATGTGGCGGGTGAGTCCTCCAAGGGCTTGGCCCAGGTGATGATGCAGTTCGACCTGCCCGTGGCCTTCGGCGTGTTGACCGTGGACAGCATCGAACAGGCCATCGAGCGCGCCGGCACCAAGGCGGGCAACAAGGGCGTCGATGCCGCCCTGTCGGCCATCGAAATGGTCAACCTGCTGAAGAAGTTGAGGGCCTGAGGTGGCCACGGCCAAAACCAGCCGCCGCCGCGCACGCCAGGCCGCTGTCCAGGCCCTGTATCAATGGCAGCTGACGGAACAGCCGCCGGAACAGATCGAGAGTCATTTCATCAGCGACCACGAGCTGAACGGTGTGGACATCGACTACTTTCATCACCTGGTGCTGGAAATCCCCCTGCATCAGCACGAGTTGGACGACCACCTGCTGCCCTATCTTGAGCGCACCATCAATGAAGTCGATCCGGTGGAGCGCGCCATCCTGCGCATCGGCGTGTTCGAGTTCGAGTTTCATCCGGAGATACCTTATAAGGTGATACTCAACGAGGCGGTGGAGCTGGCCAAGACCTTTGGCGCCGAACACGGACATAAATTCGTCAATGGCGTGTTGGATAAGGTCGCCGCCAAGTTGCGCGCGGTGGAAATGAAATCCCGCGTTACTTAAAATAATATGGGGAGTGCGGCGGCTCGCCGCCGCTTTCGCCAAAGCGGGAGCTTGCTCCCGCACTTCAAAAAAAGGGTTGATGCACAGAAATGTCTGCGAGTTGACCTCCCTGTGTTATGGCGAGAACCCGTAGTTTGTAGGGTGGGCATCGCCCACCAGCGGAAGTTAACCGACGCCCCGTCTGGTGGGCGATGCCCACCCTACACTACGACCACTGCTAGTGCCGAGGAGGTCGTGACCTCCAGGAGTGCGACGGCTCGCCGCCGTTTTCGAGCAAGCGGAGGCAAGCCCCGCACTTCACATTACCGATGAATCCCCATGAACGAACTCGAGTTAATACGTCGGTATTTTGCGCACCAGCCGGTTGCGCGACGCGATGTGGTCGTGCCCATCGGCGACGACGGCGCGGTGCTCGAGGTGCCGGCGGGACAACAGTTGGTGGTGTCCACGGACACCTTGAACGCCGGTGTGCATTTTCCCGTCGATGCCGACGCAGTGTCTGTCGGACATAAATCCCTCGCCGTCAACTTAAGCGATCTCGCCGCCATGGGCGCCGAGCCTGCCTGGTTCACCCTCAATCTCAGCCTGCCGCAGATCGACACGTCCTGGCTCGACGGATTCTGCCAGGGGCTGTATGCCTTGGCGCGCGAGCATCAAGTGCAACTCGTGGGCGGCGATACCACCCGCGGTCCCCTCGCCATCGGCATTGCGATACACGGTTTGGTGCCGCGAGGTCAGGCGCTACTGCGGCGTGGTGCGCGTGTCGGTGATCTTATCTATGTCACCGGCGAACTGGGGGATGCCGCCCTGGGGCTGCTGCAGCATACCGGCAAACTACCGTTGCCGCAGGCAGAACGCGCACAGGTCCTGCGGCACCTGCACACACCGACACCCCGGGTGCGCGAGGCCCTGGCGCTGCGCGGCCTCGCCACGGCCTGCATCGATATCTCCGACGGCCTCGTGGCCGACCTCGGGCATATTTTGGACGCCAGCCAGGTCGGTGCGCGGATCGATCTTACGCGTCTTCCGCTGTCTGCTGTCTATCGGCGGCAGCTTGCGTCGCTGGGTTGGGAGTGGGCCCTCGGCCACGGCGACGACTATGAGCTGTGCTTCACCCTGCCGGCGGCACGGCAGGCGGCTATGCGGGAGGCCACTCAGCAGTTCCCCTGTGGGGTTACCTGCCTAGGCGTGATCGAGGCGC
>JAYUFH010000090.1:0-2478 GCA_043738765.1 Pseudomonadota bacterium
GTATCGAGGTTTGCCAGCAACTGGCCCTGCTTTATCGTATCGCCCTCGTGTCCGCCGATGAAATCGATACGGCCGGGGACCTGAAACCCGAGCTGTGCCTCGGTGGCTTCTATGGTACCGGAGGCCAGTATACCGATGTCATTGCGCCCCTTGAGCATGTGTACAATGAGATAAGCCGCAAGCACCACGACTGCCAGCAGTCCGACGATGATGACACGCTTGGTTGGCCTCATGGCTTGCGATTCTCCTCTGCGTTGTTGTTCGCCGATGTTACCAGAGTGGCCACACATTCCTGGCAGGCCATGCCGCGGGCAAGCAGAGAATTATCGCCTTGAGATAAACGTTCGATACACGTCGGCAGGAAGAGCCGTGGCGCGATGTCAGCGTTTTTCTTGCACGCCGGATTTGGACGGCGACCAGCCACCGCCCAGGGCCTTCATCAAGTCGATACTGTAACTCAGCTGTGCCTGGCGGTTTTGCACCAAGGCAAGCTCGGCGATATTGGCGCTGCGTTGCGCGTCCAGTACATCGAGGTAGCCGGAGTAACCCGATTCATAACGCAGGCGCGACAGGTGCAGGGCATTGCGCGCCGCATCGACCTTGGCCTGGGTGTCATTGACGGTGAGATTGGTTTGCTCCAGGTTAGTCAGTGCATCGGCCACCTCGCGGAACGCAGTCTCGACTGTCTTCTGATAGGCGGCGGCGGAGATCCGCTGGAGTGCCTCCGCCTGGCGGGTGCGTGCGCGGTATTTTCCCGCATCGAAGATCGGCAAGTGCATGCTCGGCCCCACAGACCAGATGCGTGCGGCATCTTGGTAAAGATTTTTCGACGCCTCGCTCAGACCGCCATAGCTGCCGATGAGTGAGAATGTTGGTAACGACGCGGCCTTGGCCACGCCGATACGCGCATTCGCCGCTATCAGGTCCTGCTCCGCCTGTTGCACGTCGGGGCGGCGTTCAAGCAGGCTGGCGGGAAGTCCGGCATCGGGCAGGGTCGGTAGCGGTAAGTGCATGAGATCACCGGCTGCAATCTTCAGGTCCAGGGTTCCGGTGAGACTGCCGATCTGATGTTCAATCAGCGCCCGCTGACGCTGCAGATCCGTCAACTGCAGAGCGGCGTCGGCACGCACGCCTTGCGCCTGATAGACATCGAGGTCCGACGCAAGGCCACCGCTGGCACGACTTTTTACCACGGCCAGGGATTCGTCACGGGATGTCAAAGTTTCCCGGGACACGGCAATCTGGTTGTCAAGGGCGCGTAATGTGAAGTAGGCACGGGTGGTGGTACCCGCGAGGCTGAGCGCCGTGACATCCCTGGCGTAGCGTGAGCTCAGAACCTGGGCGTGCGCGGATTGCGAGGCGCGCCGCAATTTTCCCCAGAGGTCCAATTCGAATGCTGTCGACAACGCGATACGCGAGGTCGTGGTGACCAGCGGTGTCCCGGGCGGCAGACGCTGCGCCGACAGGCTGCTGCTGCGCGCCTTGGTGTTGGAGGCGTCGAGATCAATTTCCGGTAATAAGCTGGAGCCAGTCTCGGCCAGTATCCCCTCCGCTTCGTCGATCTTCGCCACCGCCTGACGCAGATCGACGTTATTCTTCAATGTGAGGGCGACAAGTTCATTCAGCGTCGTGTCGCCATACAACGTCCACCATTGCGCCGCCACCCTGCCCGGTTCGGCATTCGTCGTGTTGGTCTGCGATGGTGGCGGGTAGGCGGCCGGAAGATCAGTCTTGGGGCGCACATAGTCGGGACCGATGGCGCAGCCCGTCAGCGAGATGACTATGGCCATAGCCATGCCAAGACCCGCCAATGCAGGCCGGACCGCAATGCCGGTTTGCATCCTCATACGTGATCCTCCGGCGGCGCAGCGATCCCAGGTGTCGCTGTGTGTTTGTGCGATGGCCGCGGCTTGCGCGCCAGCAGCGTGAAGAAGAGCGGAATGAAAATTGGCGCGATGAAGGTCGCGACGATCATGCCGCCGAACACGCCGGAGCCCATGGACTGACGCGCCGCGGCACCTGCGCCGGTGGCGAGCACCAGCGGTACCATGCCGAAGACAAAGGCGAGGGATGTCATCACGATGGGACGGAAGCGCAGGCGCGCCGCATCGTGTGCCGCCTGGACCGCCGTCTTGCCCTGCTCCATGCCTTGCATGGCGAACTCGGCGATCAGGATCGCGTTCTTCGCCGCCAGGCCGATCAGCACCACGAGACCGATCTGGAAATAAATGTCGTTCTCCATGCCGCGCAGGAACACAAAGGCAAGCGCCCCTAGTAGCGCGAACGGTACGGCCAGCAGCACGGATAGCGGCACACCCCAGCGTTCATACAGGGCCGATAGAATCAGATAGACCATGATGAGCGCGAATCCGAAGGCGAAGATAGACGCATCGCCGGTGCGTTTTTCCTGAAATGCCTGGCCGGTCCATTCAATATCGTAACCCTTGGGCAGGGTAAGCTTTGCGACCTGCTCGACCG
>JAYUFH010000091.1:0-2458 GCA_043738765.1 Pseudomonadota bacterium
ACATCCACCGCGCCGGAGCGCACCAGCATGTCGGTGATCTCCAGGGCCTGCTCGCCGGAGTCCGGCTGCGATACCAGGAGGTCGTCGATGTTCACGCCGAGCTTCTTGGCGTAGCCGGGATCCAGGGCGTGTTCCGCGTCGATAAAGGCCGCGGTGCCGCCGAGCTTCTGCGCCTCGGCGATCACCTGCAGGGTCAGGGTGGTCTTGCCGGAGGACTCCGGTCCGTAGATCTCCACCACCCGCCCGCGCGGTAGGCCGCCGATGCCCAGAGCCAGGTCCAGCGTGAGGGAGCCCGTGGGGATGACCTGGATATTGGCCGTGGCCGACCCATCGCCCAGGCGCATGACCGAACCCTTGCCGAACTGCTTTTCGATCTGACCTAATGCCGCGGTGAGCGCTTTGCCTTTGTTGATATCCATCATGTACTCCTGCGTTGAGCTGCCCAAAACAAGTGATCGCACGAGGACGCATCCCTGCGCCTAGTGCCCTTTGATAACCTCGGATTATTTCACATCTGCGGGTCTGAGACCTAGCCCCAAATCGTGTGCAGATATAGGCAGGGGAATTATGGGGTTAGCGAACGGCGGCCACGGCCCCCTCCAGCCTGAAACCAGACAAAAAAAGGCCGGTGCCCACTGAAAAGAGGCGCTGGCCGGTCAGACGTTCGTTCACAGCCTTATTTTTTCGACGCGTGAAGCCCCTTAATGTATTCTCAGAAATCCCGATATGCCTTCTGACCAGAGTTAAGGACTGCAGGATATTCGGGATGAATCGACCAATACCATTTTCGGATCCCACCTGTCAGTGATGCCCTTGTCCATTTTCTAGCCTTCGGTACCGCGGAAACCTGGCTGTCGGACTTTACTCACAGAATGATCCGCTTTCAGGGAAAGGTGTTCGCCAGTGCCTAAGCCTAAATGTCGGCTCCTTCGCCTCTCCTGCCGGTGTTAGGGATACTACGCTCACGTAGCAACTTGTCATCGGAGGCAGAAAAGCGCGCGATATATCGCCTATCTTGTTTCGGCGTAAAAGTGACGGGCATAAGACAGTACTTGGCTCCATTGCCAGTTGTTAAGCTGAATTGGAAGAAGAATGAAAACGCCTGATCCGCCTTCACTCTAACGTTGAGTTCTTCGCGTGGAAACAATCGTGGTTTGTTAAACGTCACTTTTCCACCTGAATAATTCTCGGCGACGCTAAATGCTTGCACCCCAATATCAGAGGCGCTTGTATTGCTAAAGGTTATTGTTGCAGTATCTGGCCCGGTTGGCTCGACGTATGTTGTCGCACAGCCTATAAGCATCAGCAGTACAAGAGTAATTACTGACTTTGTTAGTTGCATTTTTCTTCCTATATTTTGGGTGTTCTAGCGACAAGTTGGCGTACCGCATCACCTGAGGTATCAGGGAACGACCTTCCATTTCCCTGCGTCGGTATGGCTATCACCGAGACGAATACATAACTGATGTTATCCGCCGCGATGCGCACCTTGCCCTGCGGGTAAAGGCGTGATGCGATACGTCGTCAATACTGTCTAGACGCCCGCAAGTCGGATGAGTCTTAGTTATCTTCCTGCAAATATTCCTGCAAACCGGTTATCGCCGCCGCCACGGATTGCCGGCGTACCGCCGCGCGATCGCCGGGAAAATGCAGGGTGGAGCTGCGCGTTTCATGTTTGCGACGAGTCCAGGCAAAACACACCGTGCCCACCGGCTTGGCTTCGGTACCACCCCCCGGCCCGGCGATGCCGGTAATGGCCACGGCCAGATCCGCCGGGCTGTGGGTCAAGGCGCCCTCCGCCATGGCGCGCGCTGTCGGCTCGCTGACCGCGCCGTGGCGCGCCAGGGTTTCGGTTTTTACCCCGAGCATCTCGCGTTTGGCGAGATTACTGTAGCTGACAAATCCACGTTCGAACCACAACGAACTGCCGGGGACAGTCGTCAACACCTCGGACAGGCCACCGCCGGTGCAGGACTCGGCCGTGGTCAGGGACAGGCCCGCCCTCTTCAGCGTCTGCGCCAATTGCTCGGCGAGTTTTAGAAGTTCAGCATCCATATCCAGTAAACCCCATGCAGTACCAGGGCCGCGGCCACCCCGGCGGCGACGTCATCCAGCATGATGCCGAGACCGCCGTGGACATTGCTATCGAGCCAGCGGATGGGAAAGGGTTTCCAGATATCGAACAGGCGGAACAAGACAAAACCCAGGAGCATCCAGCGCCAGCCCGTCGGCGCCAGGAACATGGCAACCAGGTAGCCGACGATTTCGTCCCACACGATACCGGAGTGATCGGGTGTGCGCAGATCGCGCGCGGTTTTGGCGCACAGGGCGATGCCCACGATAAACAAAGCGACCACGCACAGCAGGTACCAAACGCTCGTCAGCGACTGCATGTAAAAATACAGCGGCAGCGCCACCAGGGTGCCGAAGGTCCCGGGTGCCACCGGCATCAGACCCG
>JAYUFH010000092.1:0-2453 GCA_043738765.1 Pseudomonadota bacterium
TATGCCGAGACCCTGGCCTATGCCAGCCTCATCCATCAGGGCTATGGGGTGCGCCTGTCCGGCCAGGACAGCGGGCGCGGCACCTTCTTCCACCGGCACGCGGTGCTGGTCAATCAGAAGGACGGCGAGCCCTATGTACCCTTGCGACATCTGGCCGCGGGGCAGGCCAACTTTCTCGTCATCAACTCGCTGTTGTCGGAGGAGGCGGTGCTGGCCTTCGAATACGGTTATGCCACCACCGAACCCAAGACCCTCACCCTGTGGGAGGCGCAGTTCGGCGACTTCGCCAACGGCGCCCAGGTGGTGATCGACCAGTTCATCAGTGCCGGCGAACAAAAGTGGGATCGCTTGTGTGGGTTGGTGTTGCTGCTGCCCCACGGTTACGAAGGACAGGGGCCGGAGCATTCCTCGGCGCGTATCGAGCGCTATTTGCAATTGTGCGCGGAGCAGAACATGTGGGTGTGCGTGCCCACCACGCCGGCGCAGGTTTTCCATCTGCTGCGCCGGCAGATGTTGCGTGCCTGCCGCAAACCCATGATCGTGTTTACACCCAAGAGTCTGCTGCGTCATCGCCTGGCCACCAGCAGCCTCGAAGACCTGGCGCAGGGGCAGTATCAAACGATCCTGCCGGAAATCGATTCGCTGGATGACAATCAGGTCACGCGGGTGGTACTGTGCAGCGGCAAGGTGTATTACGATCTGCTGGAACAGCGACGCAAGGAAGAGCGCAAGGATGTGGCGATACTGCGCATGGAGCAATTGTATCCTTTCCCCAAGGACCTGCTAAAACAGGAGCTGAAGCGCTATCGCAACGCGAAGAATTATGTTTGGTGCCAGGACGAGCCCAAGAATCAGGGCGCGTGGTATACCAGTCAGCACCATGTGTACGCCATCCTCAGTGATCTCGGCTGGCAGGGTGGCCTGAATTACGCGGGTCGACCGCTATCGGCCGCGCCGGCAGTGGGTTATCCATGGCTGCACATCAAGCAATTGCGCGAGCTGATCGCCACAGCCCTCGGGAGTGCCCCCTGAAACGGGCGCTGTGAGTAACGCCCCGAGGGATGATCGACGATGCAACTTAATTAAGGAATAACTATGTCGACAGAGGTGAAGGTCCCGGCGTTTCCTGAATCCGTTACCGACGGCACGGTGGTCGCCTGGCACAAGCAGGCGGGCGATAGCGTCCGGCGCGGCGACAACCTGGTGGACATCGAAACCGACAAAGTGGTGTTCGAGGTGCCGGCGCCGGAGGACGGTGTTTTACAGGAGGTGTTGATACAACCCGGCGCGCTGGTGGTCTCCGGCCAGGTGCTGGCGCGCCTGGGCGCTGCCCAGACCTCGGGTGCCGCCGCCACGACGAACAAACCCGCCGCGGTAACGGCCAATGCGCAGGCCGCCGAGGTCAACGTCATGCCGGCGGCACGCAAGATGATGGATGAACACGGCCTCAACACCGCCAGTATACCGGGCAGTGGCAAGGACGGACGCGTGTTGAAAGAAGACGTCGTGCGTTACCTCGAGATCCAGCCCGCCGCCACGCCAGCCAAAGGAAAATCCGTTACCACTGCGTCGCCGGCGGCTGTTGCCAAGACGTCACCGCCCACCACTGCCGCCGATGGCGGGCGCACGGAAAAACGTGTGCCTATGTCGCGCCTACGTGCGCGCATCGCCGAACGCCTGGTGCAGGCGCAACACACGGCCGCGATGCTGACCACGTTCAACGAGGTCAACATGCAACCGGTAATGGACCTGCGCGCCCACTACCGCGAACAGTTCGAGAAGGAATACGGCGTGCGTTTGGGTTTTATGTCGTTCTTCGTCAAGGCCGCGGTGGAGGCGCTCAAGCGTTTCCCGATGGTCAACGCCTCGGTGGATGGCGGCGACATCGTGTATCACGGCTATTTCGATATCGGCATCGCCGTCAGTTCGCCCCGTGGCCTGGTGGTGCCCATCCTGCGTAACGCGGACCAGCTGAGCATGGCGCAGATCGAGGCGCGCATCCTCGAGCTGTCACAAAAGGCGCAGAACAGCACCCTCGCCATGGAAGACATCACCGGCGGCACCTTCAGCATCACCAACGGCGGCGTGTTCGGCTCGCTCTTGTCCACGCCCATTCTCAACCCGCCCCAAAGCGCCATCCTCGGTATGCACAAGATACAGCCGCGGGCCATGGTGGAGGAAGGTGCAGTGGTGGCGCGCCCCATGATGTATCTGGCGTTATCTTACGACCACCGTCTGGTGGATGGTAAGGATGCGGTGCAGTTTCTGGTGACCATCAAGGAATTTCTGGAAGACCCGGCGCGCATGTTGCTGGAGGTTTGAATAGAACGTCATTGTAAGGCGACCCGTTTTTTGGGTCGTTGCGAGGAGCGCAGCGACGCGGCAATCTCCCAATGAACTTCGGACCCAATTTATGGAGCTTGTCGCACCGGACCCGCAACGACGCAAATCGA
>JAYUFH010000093.1:0-2451 GCA_043738765.1 Pseudomonadota bacterium
CGTCCCTTGCAACGGGCGCGTAGCTCAGTGGTAGAGCACTACCTTGACATGGTAGTGGTCGGTGGTTCGATCCCACTCGCGCCCACCAGTTCGTACTCCACCCGGCTTGCGTAAGGCTTAGCCCGCCGGGTGAGTTGACTGAAAACCGTACTTTACGCGGCCCCTCGTATAGGTCGCCACTAAAGGAAGAGAGCGCGCCGCATGCCTGTCATCACCCTGCCCGACGGCAGTCGCCGGGAATATCCCCAACCGCTTACTGTTGCCGAGGTCGCCGCGTCCATCGGCCCGGGCCTGGCCAAGGCCGCCCTCGCCGCCAAGGTGGACGGCAAGCTGGTCGATACCTCCTTTCGCATCGAGAGCGACGCGACCCTCGCCATTGTCACGGAACGTGATCCCGAGGGCCTGGAGGTTATCCGGCATTCCACCGCGCATCTGCTGGCACAGGCCGTCAAGGAACTCTATCCCGATGCCCAGGTGACCATCGGACCGGTCATCGAAGACGGGTTTTATTACGATTTCGCCTACAAACGCGGCTTCACCGAAGACGACCTGCGCGCCATCGAGGCCAAAATGGCCGAGCTCGCGAAGCGCGATCTGCAGGTCACGCGTGAAGTCATGGTGCGCGAGTCCGCTATCGATTTTTTCAAGCACATGGGCGAGGCCTACAAGGCGGAGATCATCGGCGGCATCCCTGCGGGAGAGCAGATCTCGCTCTATCGCCAGGGCGAGTTCATCGACCTGTGTCGCGGACCCCACGTACCCAACACCGCCAAGCTCAAGGCGTTCAAACTCATGAAGGTGGCCGGCGCCTACTGGCGCGGCGATTCGCGCAATGAAATGCTGCAGCGCATTTACGGCACCGCCTGGCCGGACAAGAAGTCCCTGGATGCCTATCTGCATCGCCTGGAAGAGGCGGAAAAACGCGACCACCGCAAGATCGGCAAGGCCCTGGACCTGTTTCATCTGCAGGAAGAAGCCCCGGGCATGGTGTTCTGGCACCCGCGTGGCTGGCGTATCTACACCCAGATCGTGAATTATATGAGCACGCTCTGGACGCGCCATGGGTATCAGGAAGTACGCACACCGCAGGTGGTTGACCGCAGCTTGTGGGAAAAGTCCGGCCACTGGGAAAAATTCCACAGCGAGATGTTCGTGACCGAATCGGAGAAGCGGGTCTACGCCGTGAAGCCGATGAATTGTCCGTGCCACATCCAGATCTACAATCAGGGACTCACCAGTTACCGCGACCTGCCGCTGCGTCTCGCCGAATTCGGCTCCTGCCATCGCAACGAGCAGTCCGGGGCCCTGCATGGACTGATGCGTCTACGCGGGTTTGTGCAGGACGACGCGCATATTTTCTGCACTGAGGATCAGATGCAGTCGGAGCTTGCAAATTTCATCGACCTGTTGCACGAGGTCTACGGTGATTTCGGTTTCAAAGATATTCAGTATCGTTTATCCACCCGCCCAGTGAGCCATCTCGGTTCGGACGCCAGCTGGGACAAGGCAGAGCAGGCCCTGGAGCAGGTGCTCAACGCGAAAAAATTACCCTGGGAACTGCAGCCCGGGGAGGGCGCGTTTTACGGTCCCAAGGTCGAGTTCTCCCTCAAGGACAGCATCGGTCGGGTGTGGCAGTGCGGCACCATCCAAGTGGATTTCTCCATGCCCGGACGCCTGGGTGCTTATTACATCGCCGCGGACGGTAGCAAGCAGGTGCCGGTCATGTTGCACCGGGCGATCCTCGGGTCGGTAGAACGGTTTATCGGCATTTTGATCGAAGAGCATGCCGGTGCCCTACCGGCCTGGCTCGCCCCGGTCCAGGCGGTTTTGCTCACGATTACCGACAAACAGGCGGAATATGCCAAAAAAATGGAAGAATCCTTGAAAAAACAGGGCTTCCGGATCGAATCGGACTTGAGAAACGAGAAGATCGGCTTTAAAATCCGCGAGCACACGTTGCAGCGCATTCCCTATTTGCTGGTCATCGGTGAAAAGGAGGCACTCAACGGGACATTGGCCGTGCGCACGCGTACCGGTGACGATCTCGGATCGCTGACGTTGGAGGCGTTCCAGGAGCGACTTGCATCGGAGTCCGCGCGCCACGGCTTTTCTACTGAATCATCGGAGGAGTAAACACATCGCTGCAGAAAAAGAAACGCGCCTGAACGAACAGATCAGGGTGCCGGAAGTAAGGCTGATTGGTGCTGACGGGCAGCAAGTGGGAGTGGTGCCCATTGCCACTGCGATGCAGATGGCGGAAGAGGCCGGGATGGACTTGGTGGAAATCTCACCCAACGTCGCGCCGCCGGTGTGCCGCGTCATGAACTACGGCAAGTTCCAGTACGAAGAAAGCAAGCGCAAGCATGCGGCGAAAAAGAAGCAGAAGCAGATCCAGATTAAGGAAGTGAAGTTTCGTCCGGGGACGGACGTGGGAGATTATCAGGTAAAACT
>JAYUFH010000094.1:0-2442 GCA_043738765.1 Pseudomonadota bacterium
CCCGATGTCCAGACTTTATACGCGGAAGCGCTCACCCAGAATCCGACGTTGCTGGCATTGCGCCGCGAGACCGAGGCGACCCGCCTGGCGCTCGCCGCCGAGCGTGCCCGGCGTCGCCCGGTGTTGACGGCGGAAGGTGAAGCCGCCTGGTTTGAGCGGGAATTCAACTCGAGTAACGATCTGCGCGCCACGCTGAATTTGCGTATTCCCCTCTATCAGGGCGGCGAAGACAGCGCGGCCATTGCCGCCGGGTTGGCGCGGCTGCACGAGCAGGAGGCGCGCCAGGCGCGGGCCGAACTCGATTTACGCCAGACCGTGCTGGACTTGGTGCAGGAGGCGGAGACGCGCAAGGTCGAGCGGAAAGCGGCCCAGGTCAAGATCAGCTATCGCGATCTGTACCTGGATCGCAGTCGTGCGTTGTATGAGTTGGAGGTACGCACCGACCTGGGAGATGCCATGACGCAGATGACCGAGGCGCAATGGGAGGCGGCGCAGGCGGAATACAGATTGGCCCTGGCCTGGGCCAAGATCGATGCCCTCACCGGTCATCTAGTGGAGATGAAGTCGCAGGAGAAATCACAATGAGACGTTGGCTGATGCTTGCAAGTTACTTGGGTTTGGCGCTCACCGCACCCGCTGTCTGGGCAGTCGGTGCGGACGCGGTGGTGGAGTGGTCGCGGCGGGTGGAACTGAGTGTCCCGGTCCCCGGCGTCATCGCGCAGGTGAACGTCGATATCGGCGACCGGGTAAAGCGTAATCAGGTCCTGCTGGCCCTGGACGATGCCCCCTTCAAGGCCGCAGTGACCCAGGCGCAGGCGCTCCTGACACAACGCAAACTGGAGAGCAGCGAGGCCGAGCGTGACTTGAAACAAGCACAGGCGCTGTACGATCGTACGGTGTTGTCCACCGTGGATCTCGAAAACGCCAAAAGCAAACATGCGCAGGCGGCGGCGGGCCAGCTGGCGGCCAGTGCCGCCCTCGACGAGGCGCGCTGGCGCCTGCGTGTCAGCGCTATCCGCGCGCCCTACGACGGCATCGTGATACAACGCCAGGCGCAACCGGCGCAGACCGTGGCGGCGGAGCTCAAGCCCCAGACCCTGCTGGTCTTCGCCGCCGCGGACGAGTACATCGCACGGGCACGGCTGCCGGCGGAGAGCATCGCCGGTATCGCTGCGGGTCAGGCCGCCAGCGTGACGCTAGCGGGGGAGAAATTTCCCGCCAAGGTGAAACGGGTCGGCCTCGAACCGGTGACGCACGCCGACCAGGCGAATCCGCAATACGAAGTGGAGTGGGTGTTTACCACATCAAAAGTTTTGCGTGCCGGCCAGCGCGTCACCATCGATATTCCCTGAGGCGTGTGTGACGTCGCTTCGCTGCATGCATTACGTAGTAGGAGGCCGGGTGCAGGGGGTGTTTTACCGCGCCTCGGCCTGTGAGGTGGCTAAGCGCCTCGGTCTTCGCGGCTGGGTGCGCAACCGGTCGGACGGCAGGGTCGAGGCGGTCGCCTGTGGCGATGCCGAGGGACTCATGCAGTTTGCCGCCTGGTTGCAGCGTGGACCGGCGGAGGCCAAGGTGACGGAAGTGATGTCAGACGTGTGCGAGGACCCGGGCTGCGCGGAATTCAGCATCCGTCGCTGAGTGGCCGGGAAACAAGACAGCGATCCACTCGCAGCGCGCGCGGTAATGTTGGAAAGGTGCCGCGTTTCCTTATGCTTTGTAGCCAGCGGTCTACTGCCGGAACCAAGTGGTGTTGAGCACCTTGTAGACCAGGGCTGGGTATAGTCGGCTGCCGCGGCTGCCGTTATAGCGCGCCAAGGCGAGCACGCGATTGCCTTTCTCCTTGTCCAGATAGAATTTCAGGATGGTGCAGCCATAGCGCAGGTTGGTGGTTTCGCGGAACAGGCTGTCTCCCGGGCGGCCGATTTCCTTCAACCAGAAAGGCATCACCTGCATCAACCCGAGCGCCCCGGCATGGGAAATGGCATAGGGGTTGAAGTTGCTCTCCACCTGGATCACCGACAATACCAGCTCCGGATCGAGTTTCGCCCGGGTTGCCTCGGCGTGCACCTGTTTCAGCAGGTTGATGCGGTACGTGTGATCGGGCAGGCGCTTTTCCAGACGGCGTGACATATCCGTCAGCCACACCTGCGCATCGAATTGATCGACGAAGCTGTCTGTGTCATTCGCCGCCTGCTTGAGGAGGACCTTCAGCTCCGGATCAACGACCGGCTCAGCCTCCTGGCCGAAGGCCGGCGGGGCGCAACACAGCAGACAGAGTAGGGAGTAGGTCGGTAAACGCAGCATGTCATGTGTTTTTTTGACAGTTCAAGCTTGAGCATAGACGGACGTGGCGGTGATGTCACCCTGGATATCGGGGTTCGACTGGATGCTTTTCCATCAGCTCGGTCGATTTTTAAAGACAAAATTCCCTGTGCCCGCGGT
>JAYUFH010000095.1:0-2438 GCA_043738765.1 Pseudomonadota bacterium
AAGATGTGCACCGGCAGGATCGCCTTGGTCTTGGCGTTGATGCACTTGCGCACGCTATCGGGATCGATGCAAAAACTATCCGGCAGGATATCGGCGAACACCGGTGTCGCACCCACCACGTCGATGGCCTCCGCGGAGGCGAAGAAGGTGAACGGCGAGGTGATCACCTCGTCCCCCGGCCCGATGTTGAGCGCGCGCAGCGACAGGATCAGCGAGTCGGTGCCATTCGCCACACCGATAGCGTGTTTCACGCCGCAGTACTTGGCGAACTCCTGCTCAAAGGCCGTGACGTTGGGGCCGAGAATAAAGCTGCCCGCGGCGCCGGTCTTTTTAATTGTTTCCAGCCATTCGCCCTCCAGCTGTTTAAACTGCGTGACGAGATCGAGATACGGAACGGGTTTCACGACTGACATGATGCAATCTTCTCCTTGACCAATAGTGCCACACGCAACGCCTCAAGCCCCGTGCGACCGCCCACCAGGGGGGCACGCTTGTGACGCACGCAATCGATAAAATCAGCGAGCTCCGCATCGAGGGGCGGCTGCGGCTCGATGGTCAGGCGTTCGGCGGTGATTTCCGGCCGGCCGCCCGCCGGGTTGGGCACGGCGTGCGCCACCTCCACCTGCGAGTCGCCGAAGTCGAGGGCATGATAGCTGTGACGACCGAACACGCGGATGCGGCGCTGCTTCTTGTTGGACACGCGGCTGGCGGTGACGTTGGCCACGGCACCGTTTTCAAACTCGATGCGCGCGTTGGCGATGTCCGCGTGCTCGGTCAGCACCGGCACGCCGATGGCGGAGATCTCGCGGATCGGGGAATTCACCAGGGACATGACGATGTCGATGTCGTGGATCATGAGGTCGGTCACCACATCCACATCCGTGGCGCGCTCGACGAAGGTACCGAGACGGTGCGCCTCGATGAAGCGCGGTTCCTTGACGCTCTCCGCCAGGGCCATGAACCCGGCGTTGTAGCGTTCCAGATGGCCGACCTGAAGAATCACTTTGTTACGCTCGGCGATTTCCACAATGGTCTTGGCATCTTCGTAGGTCGCGGCCAGGGGCTTTTCCATGAGCATGTGCACACCGCGTTCGAGGAACGCGCGCGCCACATGCAGGTGATGGATGGTGGGCACCACGATGCTGACCGCATCGACTTTACCCAGCAGGTCCTCGGCTTGGACGAAGGACCGGCAGGCGTATTCCTTGGCGATGCGGGCGGCCGTCTCCGCATCGGCGTCCACCACACCGACCAGTTCCACTCCCGGCATGGCGGCATAAATGCGCGCGTGAAACTTTCCCAGATACCCGACTCCGACTACACCCACGCGCACCGTCGCGGTCATAACACCTGCCCCTGAAATGCAAAGGAGGCATTCTAAACTATTCGGACGTTACCGGCACATCTTCCCGGTAACAGCGGGCGACTCAGCGGCAGCTCTGCATGCGGCGGCCACGTTAGCCACGGAATCCTGCAACTTACCTCGGCCCCGCAGATAGGCTATGCTGAAAAACGGTTTTCATTCCGCCCACGGAGTTTCCCATTGGAAAAGAAATCTGTCCTCATCACCGGCTGTTCCAGCGGCATCGGCCGCACACTGGCCCTCGGACTGCATGCACGCGGCTATCGGGTGTTCGCCACGGTACGCCAAGCCAAAGACATGGCCGGCCTCATCGCCCTGGGACTGGAGAGTCTGACCCTGGATCTCGTTTCTTCCGAGTCCATCCAGCTGGCCGTGGAGGAGATGCTGGCGCGCACCCAAGGCAAGCTCTATGCCCTGATCAACAACGGCGCCTACGGCCAGCCCGGGGCGGTGGAAGACCTCACCCGTGACGCCCTGCGCAAGCAGTTCGAGACTAACCTGTTCGGTACCCAGGAACTGACGAACCGGTTGTTGCCGGTGATGCGGGCACAGAATGAAGGGCGCATTATCCAGATCAGTTCGATCCTGGGTATCATCGCCCTCGCCTATCGCGGCGCCTATACCGCCACCAAGTATGCCCTGGAGGCCCTGTCCGACACCCTGCGTCTGGAGCTCACCGGCAGCAACATCCATATCGCCCTGATCGAACCGGGCCCCATTACCAGCCGTTTCCGCGAGAATGCCTACCAGGCCTTTCTGGCCAACATCGAGCGGGAACACAGCGCCCACAGCGCCTACTATCGACAGGTGGAACAACGCCTGGCGGGGAATAAGCCCTTGCCCTTCACCCTGCCGCCGGAGGCGGTGCTGGAAAAAACCCTGCACGCCCTGGAAGCCCGTCGCCCTCGGGTGCGTTACGCGGTCACTTTCCCCACCCACCTGTTTGCCGTCCTGCGGCGTTTCCTGCCGGCCCGCACCCTGGACCGGCTATTACTCTCGGTGAGCGGTACAGGTAAGCGTTGAGTACAATGGAATAATGGCAAGTATCTGTTTCCACTAGGACACATACCTTATG
>JAYUFH010000096.1:0-2429 GCA_043738765.1 Pseudomonadota bacterium
ATGAATGGCTGAAAACTTCAGCCCGATCCGGTAAATTCGTTTTTTAGTGCGAATGCGTCGAATCCGGGAAAACCACCCCCTGATTTTCGTTACCCCATAACCCAGCTCTTAAGGATTTCAGCATGCGAGACTATAAGATCGCGCCGTCCATTTTGTCGGCGGACTTTGCCCGGTTGGGTGAGGAAGTCAACAACGTCCTGGCCTCCGGCGCCGACATCGTGCATTTCGATGTCATGGACAACCACTACGTGCCCAACCTGACCATCGGCCCGCTGGTGTGCGAGGCGTTGCGCAAGCATGGCGTGAAGGCGGACATCGACGTGCACCTGATGGTGAAGCCGGTGGATCGCATCATCCCGGACTTCGCCAAGGCCGGCGCCACCTACATCACTTTTCATCCCGAGGCGAGCGACCATATCGACCGCTCGCTGTCGCTGATCCGCGAGAGCGGCTGCAAGTCCGGCCTGGTGTTCAATCCGGCCACACCCCTCGACCATCTCAAGTACGTCATGGACAAGGTCGACATGATCCTGCTCATGTCGGTCAACCCGGGTTTCGGCGGCCAGAGCTTTATCCGTTCGAGCCTGGACAAGCTGCGCGAGGCGCGCAAGATGATCGACGCCAGCGGCCGGCCCATTCGTCTTGAGATCGACGGCGGGGTGAAGGTGGACAACATCCGTGAAATTGCCGAGGCCGGGGCCGATACCTTCGTTGCCGGTTCCGCCATTTTCAGCGCCGCCAAAAAAGAAGACCCCCAGCATTACAACACGGTGCTGAAGGCGCTGCGCGCCGAACTGGCCAAGGCGAAATAAGCATGGCCCTCGCACAAAGCAAAACGCCGGCGTTCCCGCTGGCGGTGAAGATGGTCATGCTGGATCTGGACGGGACCTTGATCCACACCGCCCCGGATCTCGCGGCCAGCGCCAATCGCATGTTGCAGGATTTAGGGCGGCCGCAAGTCGATCTCAAGATCATCGCCACCTGGATCGGCAACGGCGTGCCGCGCCTGGTGAAGCGCGCCCTTACCGGTGAGATGATGGCCGAGCCGGAGGCCGCCTTGTACGAGCGTGGTCTGGCGCTGTTTCAAAAGCATTACGCCGCCGGCGTGTCGGAGTTCAGCCGGCCGTTCCCCGGGGTGGTCGATGGGCTGAAGCAGCTGGAGGCGATGGGCTTCGACCTTGCCTGCATCACCAACAAGGCCGAGGCCTTCACCCTGCCGCTGCTGAAAAACCTCGACCTGCACAAGTACTTCAAGCTCATCCTGAGTGGCGATAGCCTGCCGAAGCAGAAGCCCGATCCGTTGCCCTTGTTGCATGCCTGCAAACACTTCGGCATCACGCCGGACCACGGGGTGCTGGTGGGGGATTCCGCCAACGACGTACAGGCGGCGCGCGCCGCCGGCATGCCTGTCATTTGCGTGCCGTATGGGTATAATCACGGCCACGATATCCGCGAGTCGCACCCCGACCAGGTGGTCGAGTCGCTGGTTGAGTTACCACAATATCTGCGTCCTTACACCTAGGGAAACTCTGAACAAGTGGCAGAAACGATCAGGTTACGTCCCCTCTCCCTCAGGGAGAGGGACAGGGTGAGGGAAAAATCGCTGATTATCCCCCTCACCCTAACCCTCTCCCCCGAAAACCACGGGGGAGAGGGGACTAGAGCTTCCCTGGGGCGCAAACACCACCGGATACAGTCATGACATGTGCGGCGATGAAACGGGCTCACGCAACGGACCGATGGTCGGCCGGTTCTGCTGTGGCCGTGTTTTATTCCCGTTCATGCCATCTGGTGGTGACCCATGTCGTTAAGCAAAACCGAATTTGATCAGTTTGCCGCACGCGGGGCGAACCGCATCCCGTTGATGCGCGAAGCCCTCGCCGATCTCGATACTCCCCTAAGTACTTATCTCAAGCTGGCCCATGGCCGCTACTCCTACCTGTTCGAGTCGGTGCAGGGCGGGGAGAAGTGGGGGCGTTATTCCATTATCGGCCTGCCGTGCCGCACGGTGCTGCGGGTGTTCGGTAACGATGTGAACATCGAACGCGATGGTGAGATCGTCGAGCGCGAGACGGTGGCCGATCCGTTGGAGTACGTGCGCCAATTCCGCACCCGTTACCAGGTGGCGGAGATCGACGGCCTGCCGCGTTTCACCGGCGGGCTGGTGGGCTACTTCGGTTACGACACGGTGCGCGCCATCGAACCGGTGCTCGGGGCGTGCGCTAAGCCGGACGAGATCGGCGGGCCGGATATCCTGCTCATGGTGTCGGACGAGGTGGTGGTGTTCGACAACCTCGCCGGCAAATTGTATGTCGTGATCCACGTCAATCCCAGCATCGATCACGCCTACGAGAAGGCCCAGCGGCGCCTGGACGAGTTGATCGGCCAATTGCGCTGCGGCCTGCCGGAGCACCACTCGCGCATGGCGC
>JAYUFH010000097.1:0-6401 GCA_043738765.1 Pseudomonadota bacterium
CGACGACTTCGTGCAAACCGTTCTCGAAGAATCGTAGCGGATTGGTGCTCGGTGAGGGGGCGGCCATGGTGATGCTGGAGGAGCGTGAGTCCGCTAAGCGTCGGGGTGCCCGCATCTATGGCGAGTTGGTGGGTTACGGGTCATCCAATGACTTTACCCACATCACCATGCCGACAGTGGAAGGACAGGCGCAGGCAATGACCCTGGCGCTGGCCGACGCAAAAATGTCCGGCGATGATGTGGATTACATCAACGCCCATGGCACTGCGACGGCCTTGAATGATGTCACCGAGACGCGTGCCATCAAACAGGTGTTTGGCGCACACGCCTACCGTGTGCCCGTCAGTTCAACCAAGTCCATGCACGGTCACTTGCTGGGGGGTGCCGGAGCAATGGAATTTGTCATCGCCATGCTCGCCATGAAGCACCAGGCCATTCCACCCACTGCACACTTGGATACCCCCGACCCGGAATGCGATCTGGACTACGTGCCTGGTCAAGGCCGCGACGATCAGCCTGTTGCGTGCATCATGTCCAACTCCTTCGCCTTCGGCGGGACCAACGCCGTGCTGATCGCACGGGCTGACCGCTGAATATTTATGGGCTGCTACAGCTCCGATCATTGGCCGACGTGCCCGCTGTGCGTGGCCGGCCGGGACACCTGGGCTGGAGACAGGTGTATTTAACAATGGACACGTTGACCCATTGCAGGGTAGTGCATCGGCTGCAACCGGTGCGCATGACGGTTGCGGAGCGCCGTGTGTGGGCAGGAGCAAAATCGGTCGTACAAGCTGAAACGCAGAGGCTGGACCATTCTGGCGGTGCTGATTTACAGCGATCGTCATGACAACATTTTTCCCGGGCCGCTGGTGTCTGTGTGCCGCAATTCTTCTCGTGCCAAATCTGTGTGCGGCACAGGCTGCAGAGGCCGCGACCGATAAGTCGTTGGACGGCTATTTGGGAGTGGGGCTGATATCCTTCCCCGACTACGCAGGCAGCGCACACACGCAAACCTGGTTGATACCGATTGCCAATATTGAATACCGGCAGGTGGCATACATCTATCTCGATCGGGTCGGTGTGCGTCTGTGGAAAAACGACGCCAGTACAATTGCGCTTGGCGTTGCAGGCGAGCAGCGTTTTGGCTTTCAACTCAATGACGCGCCGGGACTCGATGGTGCGACGGACCGGCGAGACGCCTTTGAGGGTGGACCGGTCATTGAATGGGAGCTGCCCCAGCTTTCCCTCAGTCTGGGTTACTTTGCCGACATGTCCAATGTTAGCGGCGGCCGCTCAGTGCGCCTTTCGGTGTACAGGGAACTACTGGGCAACAACACCTGGGGCTTGGGCGCCCACCTTGATTTTGACTACTCGAACAGCCGGATCGTACAATATTATTTTGGTGTGCAGCCGGGTACGGCGACCACCGTGTTCCCCTATTATCAGCCGGGTGCAAGCCTCAATTCAGCGTTGGGTTTGACGGGCGCTTATAAACTGAACAGGCACCACGCAATATTGTTTGGCAGCGAGCTCAGTTTTCTGGGGCACGAAGCAGCGCAGAGCCCGATCGTTCAGCGCAGGATAGGTCTTACGGGCTACATCGGCTTCGGGCTGGCTTACTGAGATCGTGTTAGCCGTGACAGAAAATGCGACTCGATCGGATGGCCTATCACAATGCCCATGAATTCACTGCCAGCGCTGTATAACCGGCTTGAGCCCGAAGGGCTGGTGCAACACTTTCAGGCGCACCCGCCGGAAGGATTCTCCACGCTCGACCTGGAGGGTGGCGTGCCGGCGTTTGTCATGTCGTTCGATCTGCTGACCACCATGGAGCCGACGTTGCGCAAGCGCCTGGAGTCATTGCCCTTGGCGCGCTGGTGGCGGCGTTGGCTGCATCCGCAGACCTGTTTCATCGGCACCACGGTGTCGGAATATGCCCTGTTGCCGGTGGCGACTTCGCCCGAGACCCTGGTGCGAAATCTACTGGCAGGGATGGCGCCCCGTTATCCGTTCCTGATCATCAAGGATATTCCCACCGAGGACGCCCTGATCGGTGACGCCGCCCATGCGTATTCGCTGCGCCTGAGTGTAGTCTGCCGCGAACAGGGGTTTGTATTGGTGGAGGGCCAGGCGCTGGCGTATGTGCCGATAGATTTTACATCGGTCGAGGAGGTTTTCAGCCGGATGTCGCGCGCCCGCCGCAAGGATCTGCGGCGCAAGCTCAAGAGCGCCTCGGCGCTGGAGATCGAGGCCATCCCCACCGGCGACGCGCAGTTCCAGGACGAGGCGCTGCTGGCGGTGATGCATGCCCTCTATCTGAACGTCTACCATCAGAGTGAGATCCACTTCGATCGGCTGACGCAGGAATTCTTCCGCGCCGTGCTGCAGGACGCCAACAGCCACGGAATTGTTTTCCTCTACCGGGTGGGCAACGTGCTTATCGGCTACAACCTGTGTTTCGTCGAACGCGGCATGCTGGTGGACAAGTATGTCGGGCTCGCCTATCCCCAGGCACGCGAGTACAACCTGTACACGGTCAGTTGGTTTCACAACCTTGAATATGCGCGCGCTCAGGGACTGCATCACTACGTCGCCGGCTGGACCGATCCGGAGATCAAGCGCGCCCTCGGTGCACGTTTCACCCTGACCCGGCACGCCGTGTATGTGCGCAACCCACTATTGCGAGGCGCCCTGAGTTTATTCAAACGTTTCTTCGAGGCCGATCATCGATGGCAGGCACGACATGACGCAGCCGCTCATTCTTGATTTCGACGGTTCGGTGCGGGACCTGCCCGGGACGCGCGCCATCGCCCTTGGCCATCATCAGGAGACCATCCGTTTCGGATGCCGTCAGTCCCAGCTACGCCAGCTGGGGGCAGAGCTGGCACCGGCCTTAGAAGACCGCCCGCCCGTCGTCTTCCTGGGCAGTGGCGACTACCATCACGTGAGTCTGCTGTTGATCGAACGACTGCGTGCCATCAAGACATCCATCCAGGTGGTGGTCTTCGACAATCATCCGGACAACATGCGCTACCCATTCGGCATCCATTGTGGTTCATGGGTCTGGCACGTCAGTCGCCTGCCGTTTGTTGCGCGCGTGCATGTGGTGGGCATCACCTCGACGGATGTGGAGCTCAGGCGTCTGTGGGAGAATCATCTCGGCCCGCTGTATTCCGGCAAGGTCGTCTATTACGCCCTGCAACGCAATCTGCGACCCATGCAGCGCATAGGTATCCGTCATAGCCGTTCATTTCAGTCCATGCGCGAGTTGCTGGATGCGTTGCTGGCATCGTTGGCGGCCACGTCCGAACCAATTTATCTATCGATCGACAAGGATGTCCTGTCGCGCGACGTGGTGCAGACGAATTGGGATCAGGGTGTGATGCGTTTGGATGAGCTCTTCAACGCCATCCAAGGCTTTCTGCCCAGGTTGATCGCCAGCGATGTGGTCGGGGAGGTGTCATGCTACCGCTATCGCAGCCTGTTCAAGCGCATGCTCAGCGGTCTCGATGGTCAAACGGAAATTCCGTCGCAGACGCTGAAGGAGTGGCAGGCGCGGCAACAACAGGTCAATCGCCAGTTGCTCTCACTGCTCCACCCGTAGCGCGCGCGGATTCGTCCAGGACAGTGCAGACACGCTCGAAGTCGGTGACGCGCATCCAGGGACTGTTTGAGATTGTCAGCATGCGTGCCGCGAAATCACGGGCGTTGGGGACATCGGCATTACCAAACTCGCTGGCCAGGTCCGGATAGTCCGGCAAGGCATGGATGAACAACCGGCTGACACCGAGACCCGCGGGCCATAGCTGTGCCAGCGCCGCATCCCGCGCCTGCGCGGACGGCATTAACACCATCAGGAACGGCCAGGTTCCGCGACCGTCCAGGGCGTCGTCCATAACCTCGATGCCGGGGATGCTATGCAGCTGGGCCTTGCGCAGGGCCGCACTCGTGGCGAGTGTTTCGAGAAACGCGGGCAACCTCTGCAGCGCATTCGCGCCGATGGCGCGGCGCCAGAGGCCGACGCGGTGCAGCGGAATGCCTGGCGGGAAATCATCCCCGACCGCCTCGATGAAGCGGTTGTGGCGCAGTGCACGCCGCAATGGCATGCCGTAGGCAAGGCGCAGCGCTAGGGGCCGATACAGGATCGTGTAACCCAAAAGCTCCAGCAGTCGCCGTCCTTCCCAAGCCAGGGAGGCGGGTATGATCTTGCCGCTGGTTGCGTGCACGTGACTGCGCAGCGCTTCATCCCGTGCGGCCAGCACTCCGCCCTCGTAGAGCGTTAGGCCCTTACCGACCGCGAGACTGTAAAAGCCGGCATCCCCGATCGTGCCAACGGGGCGCCCGCGCCAGGTCGCGCCCAGGGCCTGGGCGGCATCTTCGATGACGCGCGCGCCGCTGACTTGCGCCAGCGCAAGGACATCGGCCAGGTCGGCGACGCGGCCGCCGAGGTGGGTCGGTATTATCGCAAGGGTGTCGTCGTCACACAGCCTGGCGAGCATGTGCGGACAGAGGTCGAAGTGGCCGGGGCGCAGATCGCACAGTACCGGCCGCAGGCCGCAGTGGCGCACGGCGTGCACCACCAGCGGACAGGTATAAGCGGGGATGATGACCGCGCGCCGCAGGCTGATTTGTTTGAGCGCCGTCAGGATGACGATGAGTGCGGCGGTGCCGGAGCATTCCGTTTGCACTGTTGGAAGGCGCAGCAGCGCGGCGAGCCCGGTTTCGAATGAGCGCCTGCCGGCAGGCAGGAAGTCACGCCAGCGCAGGGGAAGACCAGCCGTAGGCGGGATCTCCCGCAGGCTGTTAAGCATGCGGCTGCCTGGACTCGCTCAGACTTAGAAAAATAATGCCGAGCACGATACACAGTCCACCCATCGCCTGCAGAGGCGCCAGGTGTTCACCGAAGAACAGCACGGAGATGATCAATACCATGACCACCTCCAGATGCGACGCGGCGAAGGCGGGCCCGATCGGGGCGTGCTTGAGTAGTGTCATCCAAGTGATGAATGCACCCAGGTAGCCGCCCACGGCAGCATAGATCCAAGGAGAGTTGAGGGCGGCCTTTAGCCAGGTCAGTGTCAGGGAAAATTCACCCGCATGGTTGGCGGCGAGTTTGAATGCGATCTGTGTCCATGTATCGAACATCATCAGTGCGCCGAACCCGAGGATGTAAAAGCGTCTGCTGCTCACGCAAAACCCCCTGCCAGCGCCACGCCGAGCGCGATCAGAAACATCCCCGTTATACGCATGCGGTCCAGTCGCTCCTGGAAGAGCAGCCGGCCGGCGAGCATGACCACCACAATATTGATCGAGCCGATGAGCATGGCCAGGGACAGCGGTATCAGTGACAACAGGGCAAACCACACGCCGAATTCGATGCCGAAGCAGGCGATGCCGATCCACAGCGAGGGTAACGCCAGCATGCGCTTCCAGCGCTCAATTCCGTCTCCATGTTCCTCGACCGCGGCGGACTTGAAGGCCAGATGCCCGATGGTATCCAGCAGGACGTTCAGTACCCAGAAAAAGATCGCAAGCTTAGACATGGCGTTTTGGCGGTTGAGAGAGCGTTGGCTTCGCGGAGCAATGGCCGTTCATGAACCGTGCACGCGGTTGCAGATTCATTGGCTATCTTATCGGCATCGTCCCCACTGTCACTAGGCCTGGCGTCGTCCTGGCGACAGACTCGTCGCAGGGCGGTAGAGGGGTGTTCTTATATGTATGATTATTGACTGGCCAGCTTTCGGCAACCTTACACCCCCGCGTGCTGCACAACTTTATCCCGAGATATTGCCCCAGGCCCTTCAGGAAGCGGCCGGGTGTGCTGCCAATGGGGGGTTGCCTTCTCTGTGGTGCTGAGCCTAATGGCACTTACTTAAGACCTCGCACCGGTAGGGTGGGCATCGCCCACCAGCAGAGTCCCTGGATGCCCCGCCGGTGGGCGATGCCCACCTACAACTGCTGTCGTTCACCGATATTTTTATACCGCTGTTATCCACCTTGCCCAGGGAACCCATACGGTATTAGGTTTCCTGGGGATTGACAGGACATCTGTATCTGCCCTACATTAAGACATTCGTCTGACTAACTAATAAAAAGAGATATAGAAAATACGATAGACAAGTTTTGTCCACACACGCCGCAAGACCAGGGCGTAAAAGGGGAAGACAGTGAATGTAAAAAAGGAAACAACGGTACTGGTAACCGGCGCCAGCGGATTTCTCGGCGGCAACATTCTCAAGGCATTGACCACTTATGAAGAAGTGAGCGTCATTGCGGCCTGCCGCCAGCGGGAAAAACTGGGCAGAGGTTACGTCGGCGAAGTGCGTGTAGGCGATTTGCGTGACCCCGCTTACCGGCGTACGGTGGTCAAGGACGTGGACGTGATCTGTCACGCCGGCTCC
>JAYUFH010000098.1:0-2411 GCA_043738765.1 Pseudomonadota bacterium
GCGTAGCGATAGGCCTTGCCGTAACCCAGTCCCTGCATGAGCTGGGTGGGTGCATTGCGCAGATGGATCGGCACCTCAAGGGAGCCGCTGGAACGCACCTCCTCGCGCGCCGCACCGAAGGCAGCGTAAACGGCATTGCTCTTGGCCGCACACGCCAGATAAACCAGGGCCTGGGCGATGGCCAGTTCACCTTCCGGACTGCCCAATCGCTCCTGCACGTCCCAGGCATTCAGCGCCAGCTGCAACCCACGCGGGTCGGCATTGCCGATATCCTCGCTCGCCATGCGCACCACCCGTCGCGCAATATATAAAGGATCGCAACCGCCATCAAGCATGCGCGCGAACCAGTAGAGCGTCGCATCGGGTGAAGAGCCGCGCACGGATTTATGCAGCGCGGAGATCTGATCGTAGAACACCTCACCGCCCTTGTCGAATCGCCGCACACCGCCTGTGATCAACTCCTGCACGCTGGATTCCGTCACCACAGCACATCCGTCATGATCCTCCGCCAGATCCGCGGCGAGCTCCAGCAGGTTGAGGGCGCGGCGCGCATCGCCGTCTGCGGCGTTCGCCAAGAGATCGCGTAACGCCTCGGGCAAGACCAGCTTGAGCGAACCCAGGCCGCGCTCGCTGTCCACGAGTGCGCGGTCAATGAGCTGGCGGATGTCCATGGGCTGTAGGCTCTTCAGTACATAGACCCGGGCGCGGGACAATAACGCCTTGTTCAGTTCAAACGAGGGATTCTCAGTGGTGGCGCCGATAAAGGTCAGCGTCCCGTCTTCCACGTAAGGTAAAAAACCGTCCTGCTGCGCCTTGTTGAAGCGATGCACCTCGTCCACGAAAAGAACCGTAGGCACCCCCTGCTCCTGACGCACTTTTTTCGCCGCGTCCACTGCCGCACGTATTTCTTTCACGCCGGAGAATACCGCTGATAGACAGATAAAGTGCGCACCGGAATGGGTGGCGATGAGGCGCGCAAGGGTAGTCTTACCACTGCCCGGCGGCCCCCAGAAGACCATGGAGTGCGCTACCTGGGTTTCGATGGCGCGGCGCAGGGGTTTGCCCGGGCCAAGCAGATGCCCCTGGCCGGCGATTTCATCCAACGTCACCGGGCGCATACGATCGGCCAGGGGCTGTACCGGACTCGGCCCCGCGGTGCTCGATGACGTTGGACGCGCGAGATTCATTCGGTGATAACGTCCACGCCTTTGGGCGGGACAAAGGAGAAACGTTTGGGATCGATTTTTTTATTTTCGCTGGCATCACTCAGGGTAATGCGCGTGGTCTGGCCGAAGCCATCTACCAGTTCCAGGGAGCGGATCACGCCGTTTTCAAACCCGATGCGGATGTCCTCGAAACCGCCGTCGCGGATCTTGGGCACCATCTTCACCCAGTCGAGCTTGCCCTGGTGTCCGAGATCGGTGACAGCGAAATGTCGCTTGAGTCCGGCCTTGCCGGCGAGCAACAGGGCCGGGGTACTGCCCAGGGCAGCGGTCATGCGACGCACGGTCACTTGTTGCAACTCCACATCGTAGATCCACACCTTTTTTCCATCGCCGACAATCTGCTGCTGGTAGGGCGTATCGTAGTCCCAGCGGAACTTACCGGGCCGCTCGATGGACAGGGTGCCGGAGGATTCTTGCAGTATATTAAGACCCTCGTCCAACACCACTTGCTGGAAGTGCGCCGTATACGTGTGCACGTCGTTAAAAAACCGCTCGAGACTGGTGGGCGCCGAGGCCTGAACAGCGGGGCTCAACAGGAACAACATGACTAAAACTTTCAGTCGCGGCATAGGCGTAAGCTTTTCCTTCTCTGCTGGGGAGTATCCAATCATGACTGTAGGGTGGGCATCGCCCACCATTGCGGCAACCTGGGTCATCGATGGTGGGCGATGCCCACCCTACAAAGACCTCTCATCTGACTGTCTCTCCTGAGCCTCGTTCAGTTGCGCGGTGGAGGCGGCGGCGCCAGGACTTCGCGGCTGCCGTTGGGTTGCAATGGGCCGACCACACCGGTTTTTTCCATTTCCTCGATCAGGCGCGCGGCGCGGTTATAACCGATACGCAGTCGCCGTTGCACGCCGGAGATGGACGCGCGCCGGCTTTCGGTGACAATTTTGAGGGCCTCGTCGTACAGCGGGTCGGCCTCGCCGTTCATGCCCGCCTCACCGCCAAAACCGGCGCCGTCGCCACCGCTGAGACTATCGACATCGCCGGTGAGGATACTTTCATTGTAATTCGGTTTACCGCTTTTCTTGAGGAAGGCCACCACCTTGTGCACTTCATGATCGGCGACAAAGGCGCCGTGCACGCGTATCGGTAACCCCGTGCCCGGTTGCAGGAACAGCATGTCGCCCTGACCCAGCAGCTGTTCCGCGCCCATCTGGTCGAGGATGGTGCGCGAATCCA
>JAYUFH010000099.1:0-2406 GCA_043738765.1 Pseudomonadota bacterium
ATGTTGGACGCCTACGAGAAATCCACGCCTCTGGGCCGGGGCGTAACGATAGAGGAAGTCGGTAACGCGGCGGCCTTCTTGTGTTCGGACCTGGCCTCGGGGATCACCGGCGAAATCACCTACGTGGATGCCGGCTACAGCAATGTGGGCGTGACTTACAGCGAATAACGCAGAGGCTGGCAGCGAATAACGCAGAAGCTGGCTTTCAGGGCTGCCGACGCTGTGGCGGCGAGATTGAAGCCCTGGAGCCCGGGGAGTGGGTTGCGAGACCGGATCGCCAAGCTTCCCGTAGCCGCTTTACACACCGTCAGAGCGGATCACAACCGCTCCAGATAGAGCTTCGGCTGGGTCTCCAGGCGCAGGCCGGCGCGGTAGTCGGTGTAGTACTCCCGGCCACGCCGATCGGACAGCGTGCGACGCACCAGATTCTTTAGCTCGGCGTCCGCCTGATCAACGCTCCCGTCCTTCACCGCACTCACGGCGTACACCGCATACCCCTCTTTCACGTCGACACTGCCATAAGTCCACTTGCCATCCATCGGCCGTGGAGCAGCAAACACCGCTTCCACCAGGGGCGCGTCCATACCCTGTGACTGACGGCGTGTAATCAGCTTGCCGCCTGCCACCGTCAGGGCCTGGCTCCGCGCGAGGGTAGCGAGGGGTACACCCTCGCGCAGCTGGCTCAGGAACTTCTCACTCGCCTGCTTGGCGGCTGCCTGGGCCTGGGTCTGTTTGAGTGTTGCCTCGATCTGGCCACGCACCGCTGTCAACGGCAGCGCCGCCGCTGCCTGATGGGCGCTGACACGCAGCACCACCACGGTGTTGGGTGCCGTCTCGATGGCATTACTGTTGCGTCCCTGACCAAGGACTTCAGGATCAAAGGCGGCCTCGACGATGTGCGGGTCAGCGGCAATACCTTCGCCACCGGAGCGCGGGAACCAATCGCTTTGAGCAATCGACAGACCGAGGGCCTCAGCGGCCGGCTTGAGGCTGTCGGACTGCTCATACACCAGATTATTGAGGCGCTCGGACATTTCATAGAATTGTTCTTCAGCCTTGCGCGTGCGCAGAGCGGATTCGATCTCGGCATGCACCTCGTTAAACGATTTGCGCGTCTGTGGTTTGACATCGACCAGTTTGATCAGGTGATACCCGAAACTGGTGCGCACTGGCTGACTAAGCTCACCCTTCTTCAGACCAAACAGCGCATCTTCAAATGGCTTAACCAGGGTGCCATTGCGCGCCACGTAGCCGAGGTCGCCGCCCTTGGCTGCACTCCCGGGATCATCCGAGTTTTTCTTGGCCAGTACGGCAAAATCCGATCCCTGCACCAGCTGCTGGCGCAGGGCCTCGGCCTTCTGCAGTGCCTTTTTGTCAGCGTCTGCGCCATCTTTCTCTGAGAGCCGGATTAGTATATGACTGGCCTTGCGTTGTTCAGGCGTGGTGTAACGATCCAGATCCTGGCTATAGGCCTTCTGTAACTCATCGTCGCTGATGCTTACTTTGGCGGCGAGGTCCTTGGCCGAAAGGCGTATGTAGTCGATGCGCACCCGCTCAGGGGATTTAAACATGGCGCTGTTGGCGGTGTAATACTGATCAACGGCGCCGGCGGCCACGCTGGCCTTGGAAAGATACTGTTGCGGCTTGATGACGACGTAAGATGCCTGGCGCGATTGGGTCTCGAGACGTAGCAATGTGTCGATGTCATCCTTTGTGACGAGGGTGCTCAGCTCGAAGCTGTCCGCTACCTGCTTGATTAACGCGTCCTGGCGCAGATGCTGCTTGAGGCCTTGCGGACTCATGTGCATGTCGCGCAGTACCCGCTCGTAAAGCTTGGGGTCGAAACGGCCGTCGCGCTGGAAAACAGGAATGCCGGTGATGCGTTGATCCAGTTCCGCGTCGCTGATGCGATAACCCTGGTCTTCGGCGTCGCGTATGAGCAGGGCCTGGTCCACCAGATTGTCGAGGATGCGGGTTTTGAATTCCAGAGTATCGAATAATTTGGGATTCAGATTGCGGCCAAAACTTTCCTGCAATGACCGGCGCTGCTCTTCCAGTGCGGTTTTATACGCCTCGACACTGATATCGTGGCTGCCAACACGTGCCACCACAATCTTGGAATCGGACTCGAAGTAGGAAGCGACGCCGCCCACAACAAACAGCGCGGCAATCAGAGTGAGCACGGTGCCGGCAAACCAGCCCTGGGTTTTTTCACGTATCGTTGTAAGCATGGGCAGGGACTCTACAGGAACAATAGGAGACGCATCAAGATAAGCAGGCGCATGCCGCCGCCGCGTGACAAACAGGACAATAAAAAGGGCGAGCCATTCCGACTCGCCCTTGTTGCCACTGGCGGAGTGGACGGGACTCGAACCCGCGACCCCCGGCGTGACAGGCCGGTATTCT
>JAYUFH010000100.1:0-6338 GCA_043738765.1 Pseudomonadota bacterium
CTGGGCACCGCAGTCGCATCCTTACGTGCAGTCGACCAAGGAGCTGGAGAAGGTTTTCGGCGGGCGCAATCTCACCATCATCGGCATCGTTCCCAAGCAAGGGGATATCTATCAGTCTGCGATACTGAAAAAGATCCAGCGCATCCAGCGCGGCATCGAGGCAATACCGGAGGCGGTGCGGCACAATATCCTCAGCCTGGCGGCGCGTAAATCCAAGGAGATCAAGGGCACGAAGGAAGGTATGGAGGTACGCGAGCTGTTGGAGCCGTTCCCCCAAACCCCGGCGGACATGGCGCGCCTCAAGGCCGCGGTGGCCTCCAATCCCTTCTACATCAATTCCCTGGTATCCGCGGATGGCAAGACCGCGGCGGTGATCGACGACTTCAAGATCAGCAAAGAGAACCCGAGTTATACAGCCATTTTCGAGGCGCTGCGCAAGGTGGTTGACGCGGAGCGTGACGCTACAGTGGATATCCACCTCGGCGGGTTGACCGTGGATCTCGCCTGGTTCGAACATCACATGATGAACATGCCGCTGTACTTCGGTGCCGCGCTGCTCATCATCATGGCCATACAATACTGGTCGTTTCGCAGCCTCCAGGGCATGCTGCTGCCGATCCTCACGGCCCTCATGAGCGTCGTCTGGGGGCTGGGCCTGATGGGCCTGTTCGGTGTGCACATGGATGGCATGAATACCACCACGCCCATCCTTATCATGGCAGTGGCCGCCGGGCACGCCATCCAGATTCTCAAACGTTACTACGAGGAATACCACCGGCAGAAAGCCGAGCCAACCCACGGCCTGTCCGATAGGGAGATCAGCCGGCAAGCGGTGGTCGAATCCCTGGTGCGCGTCGGCCCCGCCATGATCACCGCGGGACTCATTGCCACCATCACGTTTCTTTCCCTCGCCAATGCCAGCGTCTCAGTGGTCGCCCACTTCGGCGTATTTGCCAGTACCGGTGTGTTCAGCGCGTTGATTCTGGAGATGACCCTGATCCCGGCCGTGCGCTCGTGGTTGCGTCCGCCCAAGGCACGCGAAGTGGAGCGCGAGCAACGCTTAGGGCTTATCGATCGTGCGCTGGGCGCCCTATCCGACAATCTGGTGGGGGGCCGCGCGCCTTGGATACTGGGCGGCGCCCTGCTGTTCATTGCCCTGGCGTTCGCTGGTGTGACGCGGCTGCACACCGATAACAGTCTGAAGCGTTACAACAACGTGACCAGCGAAGTGCGCAAGGACGATGCAGAACTGAATGCGCGCCTCGCGGGTACCAGTTCGATTTTCTTTCTCATCGAGGGCCAGGGTCAGGACAGCATCAAGGACCCGAAAGTACTGCACGGCATGGCGGCGTTGCAGGCGTTCATGGATAAGCAGCCGAATGTGGGCAAGACCCAGTCCATCGCCGATCTGATCAAGCGCATGAACATGGCGATCCATGCGGACAATCCCGCCTACGACGTGATTCCGGATACGCGTAACCTCATCGCGCAATATCTGTTTCTCTATTCGTTGTCCGGCGACCCGCAGGACTTCGACAGCCTGGTGGACAACGATTACCAGAAGGCCGTGGTCTGGGTCTACCTGAAAGACGACAGTACCGCCTATGCGGAAGACCTGTACCGGCGCGCGTTACCCATCATCGCGGCCAATTTCCCGCCCGGGGTGACGGTGCGTATCGGCGGCAGTCTGCCGCAGACCGCCGCGATCAACGAGGTGTTGACCCAGGAGAAGTACAGAAACATCGTCCAGATGGCGCTGATCGTGTTTCTCCTGGCCAGCATCGCCCTGCGTTCCTTCGTCGGCGGCCTGTTCGCGGTCATGCCGCTGATCATCATCGTCCTGGCGAATTTCGGCCTGATGGGTTGGCTGGGTGTACCCCTCGATATGGGCACGGCGGTTACGGCGGCCATGGCCATCGGTATCGGCGCGGACTACGAGTTGTATCTGTTGTTCCGTTTTCGCGAAGAACTGCGCAGACACCAGAATCTGCGTATCGCGACACGTGTATCCCTGCTTACCTCCGGCAAGGCGATCCTGTTCGTGGCCATGTCGGTCGCCGGCGGCTACTCCGTCCTGTTGACGTCCGATTTTGGTTTCTACTCGCGTCTTTCCGTGATGGTCATGGCCACCATGCTGGTTAGCGCGCTTTCCGCGTTGCTGTTTTTGCGCGCCATGATGATATTGTTCAAGCCGCGTTTCATCTTCGGCGACAAACGCGACGAGTTATTCGCAAAATCCACCGCTATGCAAGGAGCAGAAAAGTGAACACAGGAACGAAATTTAAGTGGGTCGCCGGCATTCTGCTGCTGCCCTTGGCGCTGCCGGCCGCGGCAGCGGAAGGTTTAAGTGCGCAGCAGATCATGCAGAAAAATTTCTTCGTCACCAAAATCCGCTCGCTCAAGACCGACAGCACCATGGTCCTGATCAACGACAGCGGCCAGACGCGCGAACGCAAGAGCACTACCCTCACCAAATTGCAGAAGAACGGCATCGATTCGAAACTGCTGGTGAAGTTTCTGTCGCCGGCGGACATCAAAGGCACAGGCTTTCTGCAGATAGAGCACGCCACCGGGGACGACGATCAATGGATCTACCTGCCGGCATTGAAAAAAACCCGGCGCCTGGTAGCCAACAACAAGAAAGACAGCTTCGTGGGTTCGGATTTCTCCTACGGCGACATACTGTTGCCCAAGATGGAATTTTATAAGCACACGCTACTGCGCACGGAGTCACTGGACGGCCAGGACTGCTACGTGATCGAATCCATACCGCGCGACGATGACGTCAAGCGTGACAGCGGCTACAGCAGGAAGATCACCTGGGTCAGAAAAGACAATTTCCTCGAAACCAAGGTCGAGTACTACGACGTCAGCGGGCGCCTGCTGAAGACGCAAAACATCTCCGTTCACAAGCTGGTGGAGCCGGACACGCACCGCTGGATCGCCCTGCGCCGCGAGATGATCAATCACCAGACCAACCATAAAACCATCTTCACCTTCGACCGTATCGAGGCGGATGTGCCGGTGGCGGACGACATGTTCACCACCCGCTCCATCGAACGCGAGTGATGCACGGCTTGTGGTGCTTGCCATTGCTGCTGTTGGGGCAGGCAACGGCGTGGGCGGAGGAGGGTACTGTTGCACCCGCGGCGGACCCGGCGGAGCGCAGCGCGTGGCGTTATTTGCGCGATCAGGGGCTGACGGGTTCCGTGCGCCTTGATTATTACCGCTCATCCAAGTCATTCGACAACGCCACCGACTTCCTGGGCGCCACCACCCAGGCGAAACTACTACCGACCGTCACCCACTGGCTGGATGCAAAAATCGAGGGACGGGTGACCCATCCCGATGTCGCCAACCACGGTGACACGCAGTCCACCTTGCTGGAGGGTTATGTAACGGCGCACTTCGAACACGCCGACCTGCGCATCGGCAAACAAATCGTGGCCTGGGGCCGGGCGGATGGCATCAACCCCACGGACAACCTCACGCCCCACGACTACCAGGTTTTGCTGCCCTTCGAGGAAGATCAGCGCTTCGGCACCACCGCCGTCAAGCTCGACGCCTACTTGAGTACCCACTACACCTTTACCCTATTCACCACGCCGTACTTTCTGCCTTCGAAACTGCCCTTTCCCTCGGGCGGTGCCACCCTCGTCGAGACCCGGCCGGATCGGCATTGGTCCGACAGCGAGGTAGGCCTTAAGTTGAACCGCGTGGGCGGGACGTTGGACTGGTCGGTCAGTTACTATCATGGCTACAATTTACTCCCCGAGGTGCATCCCTGGGGGTTGACCCCCACTGGCCCGCTGCTTGCGCTACGCTACACACCGATCGACATGCTAGGCGCCGACCTGGCGCAGAATTTCGGACGTTATGGCGTGCGCGCGGAGGCGGCCTATTTCCGCCCGCGGGACTACCTGGCAAGCAAACCCGTCGGCATCAGCCCCTACCTGTACTTGGTGGCCGGCGTGGATCGCACGTTCCTGGACAACTTCAACGTCAACCTGCAACTGGTGAGCCGCTGGGTGCAGGACTATATGGACCCTGAGGCCATTGTCGACCCGATTCTGCGCGGATCGGCCGTGCAGAACGCCATCACCTTCGGCCAGCAGGATCGCGCCAATTACGGGATGACCACACGCCTCAGCAACAAGTGGTATAACGACACCCTGACCGCGGAGGTGCTGGCCTTTGTTAATTTCAACCACAGCAGTTCTTATATCCGGCCGTTGATCACCTATGCCTTTACCGACTATGTCAGGGCAACTATCGGGGCGGAACTCTACCGCGGGGCGGACGATACCTTCTTCGGACGCGTCCGTCGCAATCAAGGCGCGTTTGTAGAGGTGCGGTACAGTTTTTAATCCTTCGAATAATGAGCGCCCAGCGCCTATGGTTGTCCTAGACAGCAGTGTGAAATTTCCGGACACAGACTGACGAGTATCACTGATCGCTTTTGCCCACCGCCAACAACCCCTCGTCGCCGGTTGGGTGAGGTGTCCTGTGGCAGGTCATTGCGTTTCCTGGATATTCACAATAGTCCCGCAACTGTTTGGCCCGGGTCCGCAACGATTTTTAGTCTCATCTTGCCGCGCCTTGGCCAAAATCCGCAGCTTAAGGCGGATGTGTGCCGCGATGACGCGAATGACCGGCAAGTCGCGTGATAATTGTGTGATCTTTCCCAGTGACTCTGACAGCACAGCCCGCCTCGAGGTAGAGACGACGTTGTATCCTGAAGACAACACGGAGAAAGACTATGAATAAACTGCTACTAGGCCTGACTGCAGCACTGCTGGCGCTTGCTGTATCCACTGCCCACGCCGATAAGGACGAGGGTTACTACGAGGTTCATGTCACCAATCTTACGCGCGGCCAAACCTTTACCCCCATCATGGTCGCGGTTCACAAGGCTGGCGTCAAACTTTTCACCCTCGGTCAGCCGGCGAGCGCGGAGCTTGCCGCGCTGGCTGAAGGTGGCGATACCGGACCTCTCAGCGCCGTACTCTCGGCCAATACCGGTGTGCTGGAAGTCATTACCATCCCCGGTTTGCTGGGTCCTGGGAAAACCGCGGTAGTACGGATACGCACCTCTGGCCGATTCGACCACGTGAGTACCGCGGCCATGCTGATCCCGACCAATGACGCTTTCTTCTCACTCAACGATGCCGCCGGCCCGCGTGATCGCGAATTGCTGACGGGCGAGTCGCCAGCGTATGACGCCGGCAGCGAGCCGAATGATGAATTGTGCGCCTCGATCCCCGGGCCGGTGTGCGGTGGGCAGGGTGGATCGCCGCAGGTTGACGGTGAAGGTTATGTCCATATCCACGCCGGTATTCACGGTATCGGCAGTTTGCCAGCCGCCGATTTTGACTGGCGCAACCCAGTCGCCCAGATCACCATTCAGCGCGTGTCACAGTAAGTCTGCATTCCGGGTGGGGAAATCCCCGCCCGGATGCCGGCCGCAATCCGGGGCAGGTGTTGTCCCGGAGAGCGGGCGGTGTGCGATCGCTGGCCGGCAAACTGACTATCCTGCGGCATGCGGGCCGCGTGATTGTGTAGCGGATCGCTGTTTTAAGTGACACAGTCGTTACTACATCCAGTATGTGACGTGATGAGTAACCGGACTGGATGAATGTGTCCATAATTTTCCCTGGTATCCAACCTCGTTTTTCAGCTGCTGACTGTGCATCTAACGCAATTCCTCAAGCTGGGTATCTGACAGCACCGTCCATTTCTGAGCCGTTCCAGGATGACCCCCGACATTTTTACTTGCAGGCAATCGCTGCAATTCTTTTCTGAACCCCCTTTGGTTAACGCGCATTGGCAGTTATTCAGGCCCTGGGACACGGTACGCCTCATAATGGTGCACCCGTCGTCGACGATGGTGAGAGTATCCTCGACACGTATACGATGAGGCCATAAAATTCATCCGCCACCGGGGTGATAGACTGGTGGTTGAGGCTTCATCCACCATTAATAAACCCATCCCGGTGGTGCTAGTCGCCGGGATCGCTGGGGAGTGTACATGCAAGGAATAATGGCGTGGTCCGCCGGGGGCGTGGCTCGTCATACCCCAGAATATTTCTCTGCAACCGTCCAAATGTCCTATGGCGGCGACGGCATCTTGCATGCGCAGGCGACTCGAGCATGACGAATAAGATAACACGCACTACCTGTCCCTATTGCGGCGTCGGTTGTGGCGTGCTGGCGGAAGTCGATGCCGGCGGTGCGGTGACCGTCAAGGGCGACACGCAGCATCCGGCCAATCACGGGCGGTTGTGTTCCAAGGGCGCGGCGCTGGCGGATACCTTGGATCTCGATGGGCGTCTGTTGTA
>JAYUFH010000101.1:0-6334 GCA_043738765.1 Pseudomonadota bacterium
GAGCCACCCGAAGCTGGTGGTGCTGGGGGATTTCAATATCGCGCCTGAGGACCGGGATGTGCACGATCCGAAGTTGTGGGAGGGGCAGGTGTTGTGCAGCGAGCCGGAACGCGCCGCCTTTCGCCAGTTGATCCAGGCCGGATTGTGTGACACTTTCCGTCAGTTCGAACAAGCGCAAGGTTCGTTCAGCTGGTGGGATTATCGTATGGCGGCGTTTCGTCGCAACCTTGGCCTGCGTATCGACCATGTGCTCGCCAGTCCGGCGTTGTGCGCGGTCTGCACTGCCTGCCATATCGACAAGACCCCCCGCACTTGGGAGCGGCCTTCAGATCACACCCCGGTGGTGGCTGACTTCAACCTGTCCTAGATGCCTGGCGGACGCCGGACGTCTAGGATGTTTACTAATCGTTTAATCGTTGAAACCCCACACGTCTTTCAATAGTACCTGCAGGCCTTGGTATTCTTCCGGTTTAGCCGGCAGCCATTCGGCCGCTTTGAAGCGCTCAAGCACAGACAGCGTGGCCGCTGTGCCAGCAGGCGACAGCAGCGCCTGAGTGATCTTCGCACGCATCTCCGGCGAGATTTTCGGCCCGACGGTGATCGCCTGATTTGAAAATGGTTTGCTGGTGAATATCACGCGCGTGGCATGGCTTTGTCCTTCCAGGCCGGCGTAGACCTTGGCATGTATCACAGCGGCCATGCATTTCCCGCTGACCACTCCATCGTAAGAATCTTTAAAGCTTTTTGTCGCCAGGATCAGCGGCTGGCGTGACGGATTGGAAAATTCATATTGCATGGTGAGGGTAGCGAGGTTGGGTGGCGCAAGTCCGCACACCGTGCGACCGGCCAGGTCGCTGAGTTTCTCGACGCGCGCATCGTCTTTTTTAACCACCACGACGAAGGACAATTGTCCAGGCAGCTTTACCAGCGGCACATGTTGCAGCTTGAGCATACGCCAGGCGACAAAGGCCGGGCCGTCAAAGACGATGTCGTAGGCGCCTTTGCGCATGCTGCTTTGATAGGTCAGCCAGTTGGTCGGGTTGGAGTAGACGACTTTTTCACCGATGACCTTGGTGAGAAAGTTGGCGATGCTATCGTAGGACTCCTCGCCCTTGGTCCCGGCCTCGCGCGGCGGCGCGGACAGGATCAGTTCCGCCGCCGCCGGTGTCGAAACCCCGAGGAAGGCGGTTAGTAGAAGCAGGTATTTCCAGCAGTGATGGATGTGTGTTGGCATAGTTAATAAACCTTCCCGAATAATTAAAGTGCAAAATTTCATGTAAATAGGGCGCGGGTTATTGAATTGGCGCGGTTCCTTACGTGTGCTCCCCTTAATGTAATTAATAGTGCACAAACTACGCCAACTCAGGCTGTTCGCTGACGCTATCCTCATTATCGGCACTGCATTTTGCAGGAAATCCCCCGCACTGCGGCAAAAGTCTTGACACCGATACGCAAATCGTAATAATAACGATTCTCATTTATATTTGAAACAGGGGAAAGACGATGCGTAGTACGGTAATAGGGGTGTGGGTATTGGCAGCGGCAGCGGTAGGGATGTCGTCACCGGCGCAGGCGGAGACCGGGCTGGAACAGAAGATCGACATCCTGAGCGATGAGGTGGATAAACTGCGCGCCCAGCTGGAAAAACAGCAGGCAAGGGGCGAGGGCGGCAAGAGCAGTATATCAACGACCGTGGGCGGTTACGGCGAACTGCACTACAACAACCTCGATAGCGGCAAGGAAATCGATTTCCATCGTTTCGTGCTGTTTGTCAGCCATCGCTTTAACGAGCGTACGCGATTCTTTTCGGAACTTGAGCTGGAGCACAGCAACACCGAAAACGGCGGCGCGGTGGAGTTGGAGCAGGCGTTCCTGGAATTCGACCTCGGCGTGAAACAGCGTGTGCAGGCCGGCCTGTTTATTTTGCCCATCGGCATCCTGAATGAAGTCCACGAACCACCTGTCTTTTATGGCGTGGAGCGCAACCCCGTGGAGACAAATATCATCCCGGTGACCTGGTGGGAAGGCGGCGCCGGCATGAGTGGTGAAATCGGCCCGGGCCTGCGCTACGACGTCGCCGTGACATCCGGCCTCAAGGTGCCAACCACGGGCAGCAATGCCTACGTGATGCGCGAAGGCCGGCAGAACGTCTCCGCCGCCAACGCCAACGACCCGGCCTACACGGCACGCCTGCGCTGGGCCGGCCTTCCCGGACTGGAGCTGGCGGCGGCCATGAACTACCAGCGCGACATCACCCAGAGCGCCGCGGGTATCGCGCCGATCAGCGCGCTGTTGACCGAGGCGCATGCAATTTACAGTCTGGGGTCATTCACCATCAAAGGCTTGTATGCCCAGTGGAAACTGGGTGCCGGTGATGCCGCCACCGGACCGGCCACGGGCCCGGCGCCGGGCAAAGACCGCCAGATGGGCTGGTATGTGGAGCCGTCGTACAAACTCAGCAGGACCTGGGGTGTATTCACGCGCTACAACGAATGGGACAATAGCGCCGGCAGCGCCAACAACACAGACAGCAAGAAACGCCAGACCAACGTCGGCGTCAGTTACTGGCCGCATCCGGCGGTGGTGGTCAAGGCCGACCTGCAGAATCAGCGGGGCGCGATCAACAACGACGGCTTTAATCTTGGCCTAGGCTATATGTTCTAACGATGTACAGGCAATACGTGGGAGTCATCAGGTGCAATGAGGTATAAATTTAAATCAGCAGCACTCGTGGTTCTGTGCCTGATGGCAATGATCCCCGCGGCGGGTTACGGCCGCGGGGTGTACCAGAGCAGCGAGGCGTTTATCGCCGAGGTATTCGCCGGGGAAAAACCGCAAGTGGACGTCCTGTGGCTGACGGATGAACGTCAGGCGCAGGTCACCAAGATACTCGGGCACCCCTACAAGGCGCGCCGGATACGCTATTGGGGCGTGCCAGGTAAAACCGCGTGGGTGCTGGAGGAAATCGGCAAGGAAGAACCCATCACCGCGGGTATCGTTATTCACAACGGAAAAATCAGCCTGGTCAGGATACTGGAATACCGCGAGAGCCGCGGCGATGAGGTGCGCCACGGATTTTTTACCGACCAGTTCAAAGGTGCCGGGATGAAAACGGTGACGGATCTCGACCGGCACGTCGATGGAATTTCCGGCGCGACGCTGTCCGTGAATGCGGTTACCCGCCTCGCCAGCATGGCGCTGTACCTGCACGGGAGTAGTCGCTTTGCACCGTAAGAAGAAGCCGGGTTTCATCCAGGAAATCGTCAAGTGGCACCGCACAGTAGGCATGGTCAGCGCCGTTTTCGTATTGCTGTTGGCGTTGACGGGGATGATGCTCAATCACACCGACGCCCTGGGTCTGAGTCAGCGTTATGTACAGTCCAGCATGTTGCAAGGGTGGTACGGCATGGCGGCACCGGAGGTGCGGAAAAGCTACCCCGTTGGGGACGCATGGGTGACGCAGCTGGAAGACCGGCTCTATTACAACGAGCGGGAGTTGGATGGACACTATGCCGCACTGCAAGGCGCCATCGCCGTGGGTGACGAGGTGGTCGTGGCGTTGACGGACGGAATCCTGCTATTGGACCGGCAAGGCAATATCGTAGAGGAAGTTCATGCACCACGAGGTCTGCCGACGTTGCGCGCCATCGGTGAGTGGAAGGGTAAGGTGATTATTCAAGGCGAAGGAGAGCAACGCGTTGCCGACCAGGCACTAATGACTTGGTCACGCACGACTGCTCATGAGGATGTGCGTTGGTCAACGGCGACGCCACCACCGGTGGTGTTGGGCTTGGCCATCCGGCAGCACTACCAAAACAAGATGCTGAACACCGAGCGGGTAGTGCGGGACATCCACAACGGCCGGATTCTGGGTCGCTGGGGCGCGTGGCTCATGGATGGCATGGCCTTGGCGTTTATCGCCATGGTTTTAACCGGTACCTGGATGTGGTGGCAACGCCGCAACGGTATGCAGGCAGGGGGAAAGAAGGCCAAAAAATCCCCACACTGAGCCGCGCGGTATCCGCCCTTGGCGGGAACCCGACACAGGGGTATAGTGCCGCTCTCGACTACGACCCCGTGGGAGAGACCGGCCAATAGCGCCGGCGCCGAAGGCGCAACCCGCCCGGAATCGCTCAGGCAAAAGGACCGCGGGGACATTTCGACTCTGGAGAGAGACCGGCGCCGGCAAGCGCCATGGTCCACCGACGGGGCTCAAGCTCTCAGGTTCCCGGACAGAGGGGCGACGGATGCAGGCTTCCGTCGCCCTTTTTTTGTTTTGGAGAGTCGCACCATGGCGTACCCCATCTTCGATATCGCCGACGCCGGCCGCGCCAACGCGCACACGCCCAACGCATCGCGCATGCCGCCGTGGATCCGGCAGGAGCTGGGCAAGGGCGTGCAATACGCCCACACCGCCGAGGCGATACACGCACACGCACTGCATACCGTGTGCGAAGAGGCGCGCTGCCCGAATCGCGGCGAGTGCTGGAGCCGCGGCACCGCGACATTCATGTTGCTGGGCGACACCTGTACCCGGGCCTGCGGTTTTTGCTCCGTTAAAACCGGCCGCCCCAACAGCGTCGACCAGGACGAGCCGCGTCGTGTGAGTCAGGCGGTGGCGGCCATGGGTCTGCGCTACGTGGTGCTGACCTCGGTGAACCGCGACGATCTGGCGGACGGCGGCGCCGGGATATTCGCCGAGACCCTGCGTCGGCTGCGCGCCCAGGACCCGCACATCGGCGTGGAATTCCTCACGCCGGATTTTCGCAACGTCCAGGCGCAGGCCGCGGCGGGCATTATGAATGTTCTGGGAGAGGCGCAGGCAGCAAGCGGGACCCCGCGCCTGGTCTGGGGACACAATATGGAAACCGTGCCGCGGCTTTACCGTGCCGTGCGCAAGGGCGCCACCTATGCACGCAGCCTGGCGTTGCTCGAACGCGTCGCCGTCCTGCCCGGTGTCGAGGCGAAGTCGGCCTTGATGCTCGGCTTAGGCGAGACGCGTGACGAGGTGTTGGCGGTCATGCGCGACCTGCGCGCCATCGGCGTGCAGCGTGTATCGCTGGGGCAGTATCTGCGTCCCACCCGTGAACACCTGCCGGTGCTTGAGTACGTGCACCCCAAGGTGTTTGCCGACTACGAGGACGCCGGGCGCGCCCTGGGTTTCGCCTGGATCAAGGCCGGCCCCCTGGTGCGCAGTTCGTATCACGCCGAAGAAATACAAACCGCGACTGCCGGCAACGCGCCGTGAGGTGCAAGATGGTGGGCATAACAAATTAGAGGAACAGTGAGTGGGCAATAAAACGCCGTTGTACGAGTCGCATGTAAAGCTGGGCGCCAAGATCGTGGATTTTGGCGGCTGGGATATGCCGCTGCATTACGGCTCGCAGCTGGAGGAGCATCACAAAGTGCGCAAGGGCGCCGGCATGTTCGACGTGTCCCACATGAACGTGGTGGATATTAAAGGTGACACGGCGCGCGCCTTCCTGCGCATGCTGGTGGCGAACAACGTGGACAAGCTCACGACGCCGGGCAAGGCCTTGTACAGCTGCATGCTCAACAGCAAGGGTGGCGTGATCGACGACCTGATCATCTACTTCATGAACGAGCAATGGTTCCGCGTGGTGATGAACGCCGCGACGCGGGAAAAAGACCTTGCCTGGGTGAACGCCGCGGCCAAGGAATTCGGCGGCGTGACGGTGCAACCGCGCCCCGATCTCAGCATCATCGCGGTGCAGGGACCCTGGGCACGGGATCGTTTTTATCAGGCCCTGGGCGATAACCTGCGGGACGCCACCCAGGACTTGAAGCCGTTTAACGCGGTGAACGTCGGCGAGTTGTTCATTGCCACCACCGGCTACACCGGCGAGGACGGCTTCGAAATCATCCTGCCGGCCAAGGCAGCGCCTTTTACCTGGCAGATGTTGCTCGAAGCCGGCGTCGCTCCCATCGGTCTCGGCGCGCGCGACACCCTGCGTCTCGAAGCGGGCATGGCGCTGTATGGCACGGACATGGACGAGACCACGACACCCCTGGAAGCGGGCTTGGAATGGACTGTCGGTTGGGCACCGGATGAGCGCAATTTCATGGGGCGCGGGGCCATGGTAAAACAAAAAACGGACGGCGTGCCGCGCAAGCTGGTGGGCCTGGTGCTGGAAGACAAGGGCGTGTTGCGCAACCATCTTAAGGTGATGTGTCCCGGTTCGGGCGAAGGTGAGATCACCAGCGGCAGCTTCTCCCCCACCCTGGGCAAGGCCATCGCCCTGGCGCGCGTGCCGGCGCAGGTGGATGTCGGCAGTTTATGCCAGGTGGAGATACGCGGAAAAATGACGCACGC
>JAYUFH010000102.1:0-2401 GCA_043738765.1 Pseudomonadota bacterium
GACATCTCACGGGCCAAAATGCTCGTCGGCCGTCACGGTGTAAAGCTGGTGCAGGACGCGCTGCAGTTGCATGGCGGGCTTGGCATGAGCCAGGAATACGGCGTGGGTAACTACCTGCGGCGCATGACGGTCATAGACATGCTGTTCGGTGACGCGAACCACCATACCGCGACGTGGAACCCCGCGCCGCATCAATTTCAAACCACAGGAGACAGCAAATGACCATCAATCGACGCATATTCACCGCCGGCGCAGCAGCGCTGGCGTTCGGCCGCGCTTCCGCGGCGCCAATTGCCGGAGGCCGACCGATCCGTATCGTCGTCGGTTTTCCGCCCGGCGGCGGCCTGGACATACTGACACGAACCGTCGCACAAAACATGGGCAACCTGCTGGCCCAGCCAGTGGTCGTGGACAACCGGCCTGGCGGTGATGGGATCATTGCCGCAGATTTCGTGGCCAAGGCGCCGCCCGACGGGTTGACCTTGTACATCGGCTCCGGCACTTCGATGATCGCTACCCCCTTGCTCAAGGCGGGCGCCATTCCCTACGATCCGTTCAAGGACTTTACGCCGATCACGCAGATGGGACTGTTCACGCTTATCTGGCTGGTGGCGCCCGAACTGCCGGTGAACAATTTGGCGGAATTCGTGACGTACGTCCGGGCGCGGCCTGGACAGCTTAACTATGCCAGCAGCAACAACACGACCCGCCTTGCTGCCATTCAGGTGCTTTCACAGTACAAGCTGGACATGGCTCACATTCCGTACAAGGGAGATGCGGCGGCCCAGGTAGACCTGATGGCCAACCGTGTGCATATGATGGTGGCCACCGTGGCATCCGCGAGCGCGCTCATCAAGGACGGAAAATTGAAGGCCCTGATGCTGCAGCGCGGCAGCCGCACTTCAGTTTTGCCGGACGTTCCGACGGTGAAAGAGACTGGTGCGAACGTCCGGATATCCCCGTGGTCCGGAATCTTCGGACCCGCGAACATGGATCCCGCTACGGTGCAGCAAATCAACCAGGCATACCGCGCCGCCGTGGCGGACAAGGCCTCGCGTGACCAGTTTGACCAGAAGGGTTTCGAGGCGACCCCCACGACTCCGCAAGAAATGGCGGCCAACCTGCGCAGCGAATACGAGGTCTTCCGCAAGGCAATTCAAGAGGATGGCGTCAAATTCGACTGAGCGTTTCGTGCGTGCCAGCCCGCCTTCTACATGCTGCGGTAGAGCTGGCGCAGGATCGATGTATGGCATCGATTCGGCTTTCCATCCTTGCGATGTATTAGTCGAAGGCTAGGCCCGCCTTGTAATCAGCGTATTCGAGCTGCGCGATCTGTCGGTTGTGCACTTCGTCGGGGCCGTCCGCGATGCGTAGCACTCGGGCCAGCGCATAGGCATGCGCGAGACCGAAGTCGTTGGTGAGGCCGCCTCCGCCGTGGGCCTGGATGGCATCGTCAATGATCTTCAGGGCCATGCCGGGTACGGCGACCTTGATCATCCCGATCTCCCGGCGCGCTTCCTTGTTGCCGACGGTATCCATCATTCGGGCGGCCTTGAGCACGAGCAGCCGGCACATTTCGATATTGGTACGGGCCTCGGCCACCCGCTGCTCCCACACGGAGTGCTCGGCCACGCGCTTGCCCCACGTGACGCGGTCGTGCAGCCGGGCCACCATCTTGTGCAGGGCCGCCTCGGCGGCGCCGATGGTGCGCATGCAGTGGTGGATACGTCCGGGACCCAGCCGGCTTTGCGCTATCTCGAATCCCCGCCCTTCGCCAAGTAGCATGTTTGCGACTGGAACGCGCACGTTGTCGAGCAGCACCTCCGGGTGGGGATGGTGGAACTCGAACCCGAACACCGGCAGGTTGCGGACGAACTTCACGCCAGGTGTGTCCGTGGGAACGAGAACCATCGACTGCTGCCGGTAGGCGGGCCCGTCCGGGTCGGTCTTGCCCATGACGATAGCGATCTTGGTAGTCGGTCCACCGAGGCCACTGGAGAACCACTTGTGGCCGTCGATGACATAGTGGTCGCCGTCGCGCCGGATGCTGGTCTGAATGTTGGTGGCGTCGGAAGAGGCGACTGCCGGTTCCGTCATCAGGAAAGACGAGCGGATCTTTCCAGCCATCAGCGGCTTGAGCCAGCGTTCCTTCTGCTCGTCCGTGCCATAGCTGTGCAGAATTTCCATATTCCCGGTGTCTGGCGCGCTGCAGTTGAATACCTCGGAAGACCACGGAACGTGACCTAGCTGCTCGGCTACCGGCGCGTAGTCAAGATTGTTCAGGCCGGCACCGTGGCATTGCTCGTTGTCGTGGCTGGACGGCGGCATGAACATGTTCCACAAACCCTCGGCGCGGGCCTTGTCCTTCAACTCCTCCAGCAGTGGAACAGCCTGCCAGCCG
>JAYUFH010000103.1:0-6315 GCA_043738765.1 Pseudomonadota bacterium
GCGAGTTGGGAGGTGGCGGCGTAATAGTCCTCCACCTGAATAATGGAGCGCGCCGGATCGATGACGCGAAAGTACACCACGGCGTTGACCTTCACCGACACGTTGTCGCGCGAGATCACGTCCTGCGGCGGCACGTCCATCACCACCGTGCGCAGATCCACGCGCACCATCTGCTGTATGCCGGGTATCACGAGAATAAGACCCGGCCCCTTGACCTTCCAGAAGCGTCCGAGCATGAACACCACGCCACGGTGATATTCACGCAACACACGAAACGCCGACGTCAGAAAAATAACCGCCAAGACCAAGACAAAAATCGATGTGTACGCCATATCACTCATCCTCCGTTGGTTTTTCCGGCTGTACTATAAGTGCCAGCCCCTCGCGCGCGACGACGCGCACCTTCTGTCCGTGTTTAACCGGCGTGGCGCTGCGCGCCTGCCAGTCTTCGCCGTGGATACGGATGCGACCGACCTGCTTGAAGCCCGATAAGGCGACACCGACACTGCCGATCAACTCCTCGCTGCCACTGACCACCGCGCGCCGGCGCGCGCGCAGGGCGAAGGACGCCACGGTCATGAAAAATGTCGTGCTGGTCAGGGCAACCGCGCCGATGAGCCAGTAGGAAATACCGAAACCCGGCACCTCCGTGTCCAGCAGTATCACCGAACCCACGACAAACGCCACCACGCCGCCTATGCCTAAGGCACCGAAGCTGGGCATAAAGGCCTCGGCCAGCATGAAGGCGATGCCCAGCAGGATCAGGCCGACACCGGCATAACTCACCGACAGCACGTTGAAGGCGAACAACGCCAGCAGCAGACAGATGGCCCCCACCACGCCGGGCAGCACAAAGCCCGGATTCCACAACTCGAAGAACAGGCCATAGATACCCAGGAGCATGAGGATATACGCGATGTTGGGATCGGTGATGACGCTCAGCAAGCGGTTGCGCCAATCAGGCTGAATGATCGTGACCGGCAGGCCGGCGGTGGCCAGGGTCAGCGTACCCCCGTGCACCTCCAGTTTGCGCCCGTTTATTTGCACCAACAGATCGTCCACATCCTTGGCGATGAGATCGACCACGTGCATTTTCACCGCCTCCTCCGCCGGCAGGCTCGCGGCGCCGCGCACCGCCTGCTCCGCCCAGGTAACGTTGCGCCCGCGCATCTGCGCCAGGCTGCGGATATAGGCGCTGGCGTCGTTGATAATTTTGTGCTGCATGGCGTCGCCTTTGTCCGTCTGGTTGCCTGTTTCTTTGCCGTCCGGTACGCGCGGTTTGCCCGAATCGGCGGGATTCGGCACGCCACCGATCTGCACCGGCGTGGCCGCGCCAAGGTTGGTGCCGGGCGCCATGGCGGCGATATGGCTGGCGTATAAAATGTAGGTGCCGGCACTGGCGGCGCGCGCGCCGCCGGGGGCGACGAAGGTGGCCACGGGGATGGGTGAGGCAATGATGTCCTGGATGATCTGACGCATGGCGACGTCCAGTCCGCCCGGTGTATCCATGCGCAGTATCACCAGGGACGCCTGCAAGCCGAGCGCCTTGTGCAGGCCGCGACGAATGTAGTCACTGGTCGCCGGCCCAATAGGTCCGTCGATGTTCAGTTGAACCACCTGCCCTGTCTGGCCGTGCTCCCCGCTTAGTATGAAGAGCGGCCAGACCAATAGCAGGATGAATAGCCCCAGACGTATCACGCGCATGCAACCACCTTACCAGATAATGAGGCCGCTGGAATATCTTTGGCGTAGCCACCCAAGAATCCTGCTTACTTAAAGACTTTCAGGCAGAATGAGGCGGCATGCATGCGCACGCACGAGGGTAAGAGATTGGCTGAAATAACGGTTAAGCATATCGACTGGCGGCGGGGCGAGGCGCTGATACGCGCGCTGCGCCACACGGTGTTTGTGCGCGAACAAGGCATCCCGCCCGAACTTGAATGGGACGGGCGTGATGCCGGCTGCCTGCACGTCCTGGCGGTGGACGCCCGCGGCGCGGCGGTGGGCACGGCGCGCATGCAGGTCGACGGTCATATCGGGCGCATGGCGGTGTTAAAAGACCGGCGTGGACAGGGCGTGGGCAGTCAACTGTTGACCGGCCTCATAGGCATCGCGCAGGAGATGCGACTACCGGCGGTTTGGCTCACCGCCCAGATCACGGCGCTGCCGTTTTACCTTAAACATCGGTTTATCGTCGAGGGTGACGAATACACCGAGGCAGGCATCGCCCATCGACGCATGCGGCGCGTGCTACAAGATTCGTCGGACGGCGGCGCTCACCACGCGTAACGGCACTACGCGTTTTTCGGAATGGCCTCGAGCTTGCTCTTCAGGCTCTCCAGGCTCTGCTGGAAATCCGCGCCGATCTTGCGATTCATGTATAACTGAAAATACTTGGTCACGGGATTCATGCCGCTATCGCCGTGCGTCCGCCAGGTGACACGCGTGCCGCTGCCCTGCATGATCGGCCTCAACAGGATCTCGCCACGGGCGGCAAACTCGCCGTGCTCGAAGGACAGGTCATAGGTAATCGCCCAGTCGGAAACACTCACCGTTATACCCATCTCGCCCTGACCGTTGGCGTCCTGCCAGCTACTGTGGGCACCCACCCCTTCTTCGGGTCCACTGTACTGGGTAACGGGTTTGGGTTCGCGCTGATACCAGCTGGTCCACTGCGGCCATTTGCGGAGATTGTTGACGTAGGGAAACACTACCCCCGGCGTTACACCGATGTCGATGCTGCGCTCCACCTGCCAATGGGATGATATAAATAACGAACCGGCCAGCAACAGGACGACCAAGCCGGCCAACATCCCGAGACTGATTTTAATTAATCTCATGATACCCCTCGCGGTTGATGGCCAGGACTAGCGGGCGCGTACCCTGGACAGATAGGATAAAATAAACTCCAGAATCTCGAAGCGATTGTAGGCCTCCTGCAGGCCCCGGCCCCATACCGTGGCGCCATGGCTGCGCAGCATGAGCGCATCCAGCGCCGGTGGCGACTTGCTGAAACGCTGGGTGATATCGCGCGCGATGCGCGCCACATCCAGATGGTTTTCGAACAGCGGCAGATCCACTTTCGGGTTCTGTTTCCAGATGTCGAAGCCCTTGATCATCTCAATCGCAGGCAGACGCAGTGACTTGGCCGCGGCCTTGGCCTTGGCCGCGGCCAGCATGGCGTTGACGCTGTGGCCGTGCAGACAGGCGCGGGCCGCGGGAAACAAACTGTAAACCGCGCAGTGTATTGCCGTTTCGGCCGAGGGTTTGTTGGTACTGGCCACACGCTCGATCACCGCACCATCGCTGATGCGTACCAACAGGAAATCGCTGTCATCCAGGCGACCCTTGGGCCGGCCGCTCGCGGTGATCCAGCAATGATCGGCGTCCTCGCGCGCGCTGAGATTGCCGGCGGTGCCCGCCATCCAGCCGCGTGCATGAAAATCCCGTGCGATCTCGCTCAGTGCCGCGCGTGGCGGCAGGTCATCGTAGGTGGTTGCCACGGAGGTTGCTCCCTTGTCTCGCCGCTATTTTGTAAGCTGCGTGGAGTATTTATTTAACGTCGGGGCATTGTATATCAACCCACACCGGTCCGCGTAACTCTGGCTAAATGTGGGGAAGCAGGCCATGCCATCCAGGATGCAGCAAAGAATCAGGGGACGATCCAGAACGGCACGCCCTGGGCTTCAAGAAAGGTGCGCGCCGCGCGGCCGTGCAATAACGCGAACGTCGCCAGCACCCCGGCCTCGAGACAGGTTGCGGCCACGACCGTCACCGCGCGCGGCGCGCCACTCACCGGCCAGCCGCTGCGCGCATCGAGGATGTGGCTGTAACGCACGCCATCCTTCAGCAGATAGCGGCGCGCATCGCCGCTGGTGGCGATGCCACCGTGCTGCACATGCAACTCGCCCACGGCGCGTACCCCGCTCGCGTCGGGATCGTCCAGACCGATGACCCAGGCGGCGCCATCGCGGCGCTTACCACTGATGAAGAGGTCGCCGCCGAAATTAACCAGGAACTCCACCGTGGTTTCCAAACGCAGTCGCTGCGCCACGCGATCGACGGCATATTCCTTGCCCAGGCCGCCGAGATCGATCTCCATACCGGGGGCAAGCCGCAGCACCGGACGCCGCCAACTCGCCTTGTGCCAACCGACATGCGCCATGACCACCTGCACCGCCTCGGGCGAGGGAATATTGCTGCTGCCATCGAAATACCAGACGGCGCGCAGTACGCCGGAGGTGATGTCGAAGCGCCCGTCACTGAGTTCGAAACAACGCGCTGCGTAATCGATGAGATCGGCGGTTTCGTCGTCGAGGGTGACCGCGGTACCTCTCGCGGTGTTGATGCGATGGATGAGGTTGTCACTGCGATAACGGCTGAACTTGTATTCTATGCGGCGCGCCTCGGCAGCGGCGAGCGTCAGTAGCCGATGCGCCAGCGGCTCATCGTCCGTATCCACCAACAGCTCGCACGGGCCGGCCATGGCGCGAAAGCTGCCGCGCCAGTAGCCGTCTGCGCGCGTCAGCTCAAGATCCGTCACGCCGGCACGTCAGAACCGGATGGAGTAGCTGATCAGCAGGGTTGTCACCTCGAGCTTGGGATAGAGGTCGTAGTTCTGCTGTACGCCGATGGCGTCCGCCGGATGGCCGTTACCGGTCTCCACCATACGTTCAACACGCACACCCCATTCACCCGCCTTACTCGTGGGCACGCCGAACTTGAGTCCGATGGTGTTGCCCTGCATCTCCGCCAGGCGATAGTCGGCACTGGCGTTTTCCGGCAATGGCTGGCCACTCACCAGGCTGTGACGATAGAAATCCGCCGCACTCTGGCTGTAGTAACGCAGGTGCGGCTCCAGGTAGTTGCCACCGGAGCCAAGCTCGAAGCGATAGCGCAGCTCGGCGGTATGCGCCTTGATGCCCCAGTCGTCGGAAAAATAACGATAGGAGAAATGCACCACGTCGTGCGGCAGGTGATAGGCCAGGCTCCAGTAAATCGCATTGCTGGAGCGGGTTGTGGGGCGCTTCTCGAAAACATAACTCAATGTACCGCCGGTGACGGGGTCCACTACACTGAGTAGCTTGTAGGGGTCCGTCAGATAACCGTTCTCGTTCGAGTGGGTAAAGTTGAGCTGGGTAAGCATGCGTGGTGTCAGTATCTGGGTGATGCCCACCAGGGCATCGACGTTGGTCTTGTTGTTGCTTGAACCCGTACTCACAATCGTGCCAGGTGGAGTGGGAACGACACCCAGAGCCACCGGTGTACCACCGACCGGATCCACCGTGTCGTAGTTGGCGCCCAAACTGGCGCTGAAGGTGGTCAATCGATTGTTAAAGTCGCGCGCTATCGTGTCGCTGACGCCAACCGATGCATAATCGGTTTCGGTTGAAAGGTTGCCCGTGAGTATATTACGCGTCATGCGCCCAAGGGATTTTTCCCAATCCGCGCCAATAGCGTAACGCGTATCGGTGAAACTGCGTGTCGGAAACTTGCCCGCCGCGATGGTATCGACGCTATTACCGGACGGCGAAGTGAAGGTCTGCGGTTTGTTCGTGATCGTGGCGCCATTGGGTGAGGCACCACTCATGCTGTCGAGGACCGCGCGCACCGTAAGGAACTCATCATCCGCCAGGGCCTTTTTCATATGTAGCGTGGGTTCGGTGACGTGAACCCGGTCCTTCTCGGTATAATAAAGCAGGGCGCTATCCAGCTTCCACGAGGTATCCAATGTATCGGCGGCCTGCGCCGTAGTACCGGCGAGCAGCCCGCAGGTGGCCAGCGTCAGCTGCCCGCGTACAGATAGGGGTGATTTGCGTTTCAGTTGCATCCGCAACCCCCTCCGCCCACGCCCTGGCCGCCGGACGCCGCTTCCTTGCTGAAATAAATATGCTCATCCAGGCTGTTTTCCACGGGGTAGGGCACGAGCTGCATTTTGTCTTCCGCCAGCATGCCACGCTGCCACGGTTTGACCTGGCCCAGACCGCAACCACTTAGTACCACGCCGATCAGCAACAGCATCAACACCTTCGATATTTTCATTGCCTTACCTTCCGGTTTCAGACAGTAATAGTTTACGGACTTCTGCTTCACGCGCCGCCGCGTCCTGCTCGCGGAAGCCGATGTGGCGTGCGCGGATGCGGCCCGCGCGATCGATCAAATAGGAGTTCGGCATGCCCTGCACGGCATAATGTTCGGCCGAGGTACCTTGCGGATCGTAGGCCACCGTAAAGCCCGGCGGATAGGCAGCGAGAAATTTTGCAACCTGCGCATGGTCCTGGTCGAGATTGACCGCAATCACGGAAAGGCCCTGGC